>JAQGIN010000166.1 GCA_028291125.1 Caulobacter sp. | reverse complement strand
CCTCGGCGCGGACCTGCTCGGCCACGCCCGTGCCGGCCGTCTCCTGGCGAGCGATGTGGCGGGTCAGGTCCTGGCCGGCGGTTCGGGCCGCATAGCGGGCCTCGCCGGCCGCCGCCGCCAGGTCCGCCGCGCGGGCCGACAGCGCCGCATCGGCCTCGCGCAGCTGGGTCTCGGCCAGGTCGGAGGCCTCGGCGACCATGCGGGCCTGACTGCCGATGGCGTCGACCACGGCGGTGGAGCGGGCGTCGAGCGTCGAGGACAAGGCTTCGAGCGCCTCGCGCTCATAGGTCAGGCCCTGGGACAGCTGGGTGGCCATGCGCGCCGATTCGGCGGCGGCGGCGGTCAGGCGCGAGGTTTCCTCGGCCAGGACGTCGCGCAGGGCCAGCATGCGTTCGCGGGCCTCCTCGCCGGCGGCGGCGGCGTATTCGATCTGGGTGCGGACCGCGTCGACGGCCCCGGTGGCCCCGGCGGCGGCCAGGGCGGCGGGGGTCATCAGCCGGTCGGTCATCGCCCGGGTGCGGCGCAGCTCGGCCGAGACCCCCAAGGCCTGGCGCAGCATATAGGCGCCGATCAAGGTCATCAGGGCCGGACCGACGGCCATGGCGCCGAACACCAGCAGGGCGAAGCCGTCGACCTTGAGGGCCGGGACGCCGCGAGCGTAGCCGAGGGCGAAGACGATCGGCCCCGCGGCCCACATCGCCGCCACCGCCAGGGCCAGCATCCAATAGACCACGGCCGGCATCGGCCGGCGGCTCTCGATCAGCGGCTCGACCATGGCGCGGGTCGGCGGCTCGGGGCGGGCGACGGCGGCGGTTTCGGCGGCCTCGGCGCGGACCGGCGGCGCATCCTCGGGGGCCTCGGCGATCGAGGCCGACGACGGAACGGCGGTTTCGGTCAGCGAGGTGCGCGAGCGCGGTGCCTTGGGGGCCGGCGCATAGACGAAGGGTTCGGAGATGGGCTCGGCGGCGGGCGCCGGCGCGGACTCATACAGCGATTTGCGCGGCGCCTGCTCGGGCACGTCGGCGATCGGCGCGATGATGTCGAGGTCGAAATCGGGTTCGCTAAGCGGCGCGTCGGCGGCGATTTCGGCGGCGTTCGCCAGCGCCTCGACCGGAGGTTCCTCCGGGAGGGCGGAAAAATCGAGCGGTTGGCGCTTCTTGGGCTTCATACGCAACCGTGGTCCCACGCGATCGGCTGAGGCTGGATAACGATCGACGCGCGCCAGCCCCACCTCGCGCAACGAGCGAACCTAACGGCGAAAAGCCCGCGCGCAAAGCCGCTTCGATGGGTTTTCTGCGACCAATGGCCTCGGGTGACGCCCTACGCGGCGCCGGCGGATCAGACTTGCGAGAGCCGCGCGGCCTGCCGCGGACAATCAACCAGCTTCTCGAGGGTGGGCGGCGGGGTGCGGACCACGGTGCGCTGACGCACCGCCTCGACCCTGGGATGGCGATCCAGGGTGACGCCGAACTGGCACAGCGACAGGCTCGAGAGCCAGACGATGGCGATGGCCAGCAATTCCGCGAGGATAGACATCGGGAGGTCCCAGGTTCCGATAGCGCTGGTATGCGATATTCGCCTAGCTTGGCCGAGTGAATTTTTGGTCATGAAACCGGGGCGGCGGCGGCGGGCGCCACGCAAGCTGACAACGCTCCCAGATTTCCCGGCTTGCTCCTGCGCCTTGCCGCTCCTAGGTCGCCAGGGGACGATGTACGGCCGCCCGCTTTCGGGGCGGCCCTTTCCTGTTTGCGGACGCGACGCCTTGGCCCTGACGCAATCCCTGCAATCCTCGAGGGCGGCCCCCGCGGCCGCGATCTCTCCGGCCCGCCTCACCCATCTGCAGCGGCTGGAGGCCGAGAGCATCCACATCCTGCGCGAGGTGGCGGCCGAGTGCGAACGGCCGGTGATGCTGTATTCGATCGGCAAGGACAGCGCGGTGATGCTGCACCTGGCCGCCAAGGCCTTCTTCCCGTCGCGGCCGCCGTTCCCGCTGCTGCACGTCGACACCACCTGGAAGTTCCGGGCGATGTACGACCTGCGCGACAAGGTCGCCGCCGACCTGGGCTTGGACCTGCTGGTGCACAAGAACCCCGACGCCGAGGCGCGGGGGATCAATCCGTTCGACCACGGCAGCGCCCTGCACACCGACCTGTGGAAGACCGAGGGCCTCAAACAGGCCCTGAGCAAGTACGGCTTCGACGCCGCCTTCGGCGGGGCTCGCCGCGACGAGGAAAAGAGCCGCGCCAAGGAGCGGGTGTTTTCCTTCCGCTCGGCCGAGCAGCGCTGGGACCCCAAGAACCAGCGGCCCGAGCTGTGGAACCTCTACAACACCCGCAAGCACCCCGGCGAAAGCCTGCGGGTGTTCCCGATCTCCAACTGGACCGAGCTGGACGTCTGGCAATACATCCACCTGGAGGGCATCCCGATCGTGCCGCTGTATTTCGCCGCCGAGCGGCCGGTGGTCGAGCGCGACGGGTCCTTGATCATGGTCGACGACGACCGCTTCCGCCTGCGGCCGGGCGAGACGCCGATGCTGAAGAGCGTCCGCTTCCGCACCCTGGGCTGCTATCCGCTGACCGGGGCGGTGGAGAGCACCGCCGCGACCCTGCCGCAGATCATCCAGGAAATGCTTCTGGCCACCACCAGCGAGCGCCAGGGCCGGGTCATAGACCACGTCCAGTCGGGCTCGATGGAGAAGAAGAAGCAGGAGGGCTATTTCTGATGGGCAAGATCTACAAGCCCTCCGACCTGATCGCCCAGGACATCGACGCCTATCTGGTCGCCCATAAGCACAAGTCGCTGCTGCGGTTAATCACCTGCGGCAGCGTGGACGACGGCAAGTCGACCCTCATCGGCCGGCTGCTGTACGATTCCAAGACCATCTTCGAGGACCAGCTGGCCTCGCTGGAGGCCGACTCCCGCCGGGTCGGCACCCAGGGGCAGAACATCGACTTCGCCCTGCTGGTCGACGGCCTGGCGGCTGAACGCGAGCAAGGCATCACCATCGACGTCGCCTACCGGTTCTTCTCGACCGATAAGCGCAAGTTCATCGTCGCCGACACCCCCGGCCACGAGCAATACACCCGCAACATGGTCACCGGGGCCTCGACCGCCGACGCGGCGGTGATCCTGATCGACGCTCGCAAGGGCGTGCTGACCCAGACCCGCCGCCACTCCTACCTGGTCAGCCTGCTGGGCATCCGCCACGTGGTGCTGGCGGTCAACAAGATGGACCTGGTCGGCTGGGACCAGGGCGTGTTCGACGCCATCGTCGCCGACTACCGCGCCTTCGCCGACCAGATCGGCTTGTCGGTGTTCACCCCGATTCCGATCTCGGGCCTGGGCGGCGACAACATGGCCAGCAAAAGCGCCCCCGCCCCCTGGTACGACGGCCCGATCCTGATGGACTGGCTGGAGGACGTGCAGGTCGAGGCCGTCGATCAGGCCAAGCCGTTCCGCATGCCGGTGCAATGGGTCAACCGGCCCAATCTCGACTTCCGCGGCTTTTCCGGCCTGATCGCCTCGGGCGCGGTGAAGCCCGGCGACCGGGTCAAGGCCCTGCCGTCGGGCCGCGAGAGCCGGGTGGCGCGCATCGTCGTCCAGCCCAGCGATCTGGACCGCGCCGTGGCCGGCCAGTCGGTGACCCTGACGCTAGAGGACGAAATCGACGTCTCGCGCGGCGACGTGCTGGTCGCCGCCGACGATCCCTGCGCGGTGGCCGGCCAGTTCGAGGCCACCCTGGTGTGGATGGACGACGATCCCCTGCCCCCGGGCCGCGCCTACTTGCTGAAGATCGGCACGCGCACGGTCGGGGCCAGCGTCACCGAGATCAAGCACCGGGTGAACGTCAACACCCTGGAGCACACCGCCGCCAAGCGGCTGGAGCTCAATGAGATCGGCCTGGTCAATCTGTCGCTCGACCAGCCGATCCCGTTCGAGGCCTATGCCGACAATCGCGAGCTGGGCGGCTTCATCCTCATCGACCGGCTGAACAACCGCACGGTCGGGGCCGGCCTGCTGAACTTCGCCCTGCGCCGAGCCGACAACATCCACTGGCAGCACACCGACGTCGACAAGGCCTCGCGCGGCGCTCTCAAGGGCCAGCGCGGCCGGGTGGTGTGGCTGACCGGCCTGTCAGGGGCCGGCAAATCGACCATCGCCAACCTGGTCGAGAAGCGGCTGCACGCCCTGGGCCGCCACACCTATCTGCTGGACGGCGACAATGTCCGCCACGGCCTCAACAAGGACCTCGGCTTCACCGAGGAGGACCGGGTCGAGAACATCCGCCGGGTGGCCGAGGTCGCCAAGCTGATGGTCGACGCCGGCCTGATCGTGCTGACCGCCTTCATCTCGCCGTTCCGGGCCGAGCGGCGCCTGGCCCGCGAGATCCTGGCCGACGGCGAGTTCGTCGAGGTGTTCGTCGACACGCCCTTGGCCGTGGCCGAGGCGCGCGACGTCAAGGGCCTGTACAAGAAGGCCCGAGCCGGCGACCTGAAGAACTTCACCGGGATCGACAGCCCGTATGAGGCACCCGAGGCTCCGGAACTGCGCATCGACACCACGACCATCGATCCGATCCAGGCGGCCGAGCGCATCGTCGCCTGGCTCGAAGGCGAACTCGACTACGAGATCTGAGGCGACGGCGGCCCGGATGGGCCGCCGTCGGACCTAGCTGAGAACGACGATCGCCACGCGCCGGTTTTGGGCGCGGCCTTCGGGGGTGTCGTCCGGGGCCACGGGGTCTTCTTCACCGTAGGAGATGGTCGCCATGCGGTTCAGGGCGACGCCCTGCCGGCTAAGATAGCGACGCACCGCTTCGGCGCGGTCCTCGCCCAGCTTGTCGTTGTAGTCCTCGGCGCCGGTGGCGTCCGTATGGCCCTGGATCTCCAGGTAGACGCTCTTGTTTTCGCCCTTCAGGCGCTGGGCCAGTTCGGCGAGCCGGGCTTCGGCTTCCGGCGACAGGGCGTGGCGGTTGACGGGGAACTTCACCGAGTCGTCCGACAGCACCACCTCGTAGAGGAACTTGCCCTCCGCCAGCTTGTGAGCGGCGTTGGCTCGCGCCAGCGCTTCGCCCGCCGTGCCTTCCACCTGGGTGAGGTGGGTGTCGGTCTGGGTGACACGGGTGTCCACCACCGCCACTTGATCGCGCACGAACCGGTGGCTCGCGCAGCCGCTCGCCCCCAGCCCCGCCATCAGCACCGCGCCGCTTATCGCGGCGACTTTCAATGTCGTTGTGGTCAACATGGGTTTCCTTCCAGCCAAGAACGCCGATCGCAGGCGCTTGCCTGGACAAGGTCGTGCGGCGCTGATGGCGGTCTGATGACGGTCGCGTGGCGACAAGATGTCAGCTTGGCCGTGTGAAATGCGCTGTCATCCTCCGTCCAGCCCTTGTGGGTATGGGGTTCGCGCAAGTTCGAGGCGCGCGCCACGATCCTGACGCGGTGGCGTGATCTTCAATGGACGCCGAGACCTTGGGCGGCGTTTGGGAGTTCGATGAGCAGGCGACGGCAAGAGCCGAAATCCGATCGGCGGGTCTTGTGACCGACCCCGACCATGGGACGCGGCGGCCGTCCCGACCAGCCAGGCGCGCGCGCCGGCTCGGCGTGGGCCTGAGCGTCGTGGGCCATCTGGCGATCCTCGCCGTCCTGCTGTGGGCGCCGGTCAAGCCGCTGCCGCCCCCGCCCGAGGAGCCGCCGCCGCTGATCGTCAGCCTGGTGGCGACGCCCCTGCCGCCCGGCGGGTCGAACGGAGCCGCCGCGGAGCCGGCGGCGGTCGCAGCGGCCGCTCCGACACCGGCGCCGACACCAACGCCGCGACCGCCCACGCCGATCCATCCGCGTCCGGCCCGGCCAGCGCCCATCCCGGCCGATATCGAACCCCTGCCGGTCAGCCCGCCCGCGCCGGTGGCGCTCGCCGAACTGAGCGACGCCCAGCTGGTCGGCGCGATCACCGCCGGGTCCGGCGCCGGGGCGGGCGGCGGATCGGGGTCCGGGGCCGGATCGGGGTCTGGTTCGGGCGCCGGCTCGGGATCGGGCGCGGGCTGCGACATGGTGCGGCGACTGCAGGCCGCCCTGCGCAAGGACCCCGACATCCAGGCCGCCGCGACCCGGGCCCAGCGGAGTGGGACGGGCAAGGCGATGATCGTTTGGAACGGCGACTGGGTGCTCAGCCCCGGCCAGGAAGGCAAGGGCCTGGCGGGCGTCCGCCAGGCGATCGTCATGGAGGTGGCGTTCGCGCCGGAGGCCTGCCGCGCCGATCCCATGCGCGGCCTGGTGCTGATCTCGCTGAACGACGGCCCCGGCTCGGCCCGGCTGGTGCTGGGGTCGGGGACCTGGCGGTGGTCGGACCTGCTGTCGGCGCGCGGCGCCGCGCGGGTGACGCGGTGGTAGGCTAGCGGGCGGCCCGCTCGCCCCGCACCAGCCGCACCGCTCCGACCAGGCCCAGCGCCGCCATCAGGCTCATGGCTAGATAGCCCCGCGCCCCGAAGGCGTCGAACAGCGGACCCGAGGCCAGGGTGGCGACGCCGAGCATGAAGCCCATCGACAGGGCCGAATTGATCGCCTGGGCGACCGAGGCGTTGCGCGGCGGGGTCAGCTTCTCGATCAGCCGCAGCGAGGCCATGAAGCTGGCGGCGAAGCTGAAGGCATGCAGGCCCTGCAGCGGGAACAGCAGCCACAGCGGCGGGGCGAAGGCGAAGGCGGTCCAGCGGATCATCGCCGCCACCGCGCCCAGCACCAGCAGCCGCTCGGGCCCGACCTTGCGCCGCCACGGTTCCAGGAACCACATGAAGCCGACCTCGACGGCGACGCCGACGCCCCACAGCACGCCGATGGTCGGCGCGCCGATCCCCTGTTGACGCCAGAGCAGGGCCGAAAAGCCGTAATAGAAGGCGTGCGCGCCCTGGATCAGGCCAGCGGTGACCACGGCCAGCACGAACACCCGGTTGCGCAGCAGCTCGCCCAGACCGCTCCAGCGGGCCGAGCGGTCCGGCCGGACGCCGTCCTCGTGCACCCGCTCGGGCGGCACGATGGTGGCGGCCACCCAGGCCCCAAACAGGGTGGCGACGGTGATCCAGACGACAATGGCGAACGGCGTGGTCCGCGCCAGCACCGCGCCCATGGCCAGATTGGCCAGAATGAAGGCCGACGAGCCCGTGCCGCGCGGCAGGCCGTAGTTGAAGCCGTCGATCCGCGCCCGGCGCAGGGTGACGACGTCGATCAGCGGGCTCAGGGTGGACAGCAGGGTGGCCGCGCACAGCCAGCCCAGCAGCAGGCCGGGAAAGCCGGGCGCGAGGGCCATCAGGGCGTAGCAGGTCGCCGCCCCGATCCCCAGCAGCGCCATCGGCGTTCGCCGCAGGGAAAAGCCGTCGGCCCACACCGCCAGGGCCGGGCCGGTGAACGGCCGGATCAGCATCGGCAGGGCCAGGATCAGCCCGATCTGCGCCCCCGACAGCTCGCGCCAGCGGAAGAAGGTGGCGATGAACGGCAGGCTGACGCCCGTGCCGAGATACAGGGCGACATAGTACAGGCCAAGGCGGACGGCGGGGGACATCTCCTCCCGCCTAACAGAGTCGGCGGCGAAAGCCTCGCGGTTCGGCGTTCGGTCGGCCGATCCGTTCCGCCTGCCTATCTCCTCATCCATCATCCCCACGAAAGCGGGGCCCCAGGCGCCTTATCGTCGAGCGCCTGGGGTTTCAGAAAAAGCCTGGGTCCCCGCCTTCGCGGGGGTGATGGCCTTTGGATGAGCGTCGAACATGTTGATCAGCGCGACATCTGGGCGCGCCGCCACAGACCGCCCAGCCAGGTCAGCGGCAGCCCGGTGACCGCCAGGGCGATCGGATACCAGCGCGGCCCCAGGTCCAGGTTCCAGGTGGCGATGACGCCCGCCGTGCCCACCGCCGTCCCGATGACCCCGAGGATGAAGGCGTGGCGCGCCGGCGTGTCCGGCGCCAGTCGGGCGGTGACATAGCCGCCCAGCACGGTGAACACGCTGCGATAGGCCAGAGCCAGCAGGTTCAGGGCCGGGTCGTTCATCGGCTCGCCCGGCGGCGGATAGACCTTGGCCGCGTGCAGCACGGCGTCGACGCCGATCGACAGCAGGACGACGACGATGAAGCCCGCCAGCACGGCCGTCACGCTTCGCATCACCCGCCGTGGCCACAGCATCGGATTGGTCACTTGAGCCGTCATCCTAGGTCCCCTTCTGTTGAGCGACCGCCGACGTCCTGCGCCGGTCGGCCTTGGTGAAATCGCGCAGGGCGTCCTTCCCGACCCAGCGAGCGGCGGCGTTGGGCGAGGCCGCCAGCCGTTGGGCGAGTTCGCGGGCGACGGCCCGCAGCACCGGGCTGCGCTTGCCGCCGATGGCGCGCAGGGCCCAGCTGACACCTTTCTTGACGAAGTTGCGGTCGTCGCCAGCGGCGCGCTCGATCAGGGCCAGACCGTCGAGGAATGGCGCGTCGCCGTCACCCCGGCCGTGGACGGCCAGGCAGGCCAGCAGGGCGAAGGCGGCCCGCTTGCCGAACTCGTCGTTGAGCGCGGCCCAGGCCGCGACCTTGTCGAAGGCGTGCGGCGCCTGGTCGAACAGCTTGAAACAGACGGTGTCGCAGATCGCCCAATTATCGAAATCGGCGCGCCAGGCGTCCATCTGCTCGGGCGTCACCCGCCCCGGTTCGTCGATCAGAGAGGCGAGCATGCGAGCCTCGTACCAGCCGGTGGCCCACAGGGCCGCGGCCAGCGCATGGTCGCGGCCGAGCGGCTTGGCCAACTTCTGCAGATTGGCCATCGACACGCCGAACGCTTGCGGCGCGGTGATCGCGAACCGGGCCAGATTGGCGCGGTCATGATCGGTGCTGAGCGCCCGCAGGTCGGCGAGCGCGACCGCCACCGCGTCGTCCAGCGAGCGGGCCGGCGCCGTCTCCGCCCTAGCCGCCATGGCTGATCCCCCCGACGCCCCGGCTCAGACCAGCGTGGCCAGCATGGCGTCGAGCCTCCCGAAGCCGGCCTCCATGCCCTCGGCCATGCCGGAGCCCGAGGCGATGTCGCGGGCTTCCTTCGACTCGTAGAGCAGGGTCATGGTGCAGGTGGTCTTGCCGCCCGCCTCGGTGAGGACGGTGTCGATCAGAGCCTCGCCGGGGTACCAGGACTCGTCGAACTTCTCGGTGGCGAGGATGCGCTCGGGGACGACGACGTCGCGATAGACGCCGCCCATGCCCATTTCCTTGCCGTCGTCGTGGCGCCAAGCGTAGCGATAGGTCCCGCCCACTCGCAGGTCGACCTCGCAGACCGTCATCGTCCAGCCCGGCGGCCCCAGCAGCCACCGCCTGAGGAAGTCCGGCCTCGACCAGGCGTCGAACACCAGTTGGCGGGGCGCGTCGAGCATCCGGACGATCTTGATCTCGCGATCGGACGGCAAGGTCAGGATCAGTTTTTCGGCGGCGGGCATTCGGCGATCTCCCTATCGCGTCGTGGGGTCGGGCTTGGCGGCGTCGGCCTTCAGGATCTCGAGCACCGCGTCCAACTGGTCGAAGCGGGCTTCCCAGAGCTGGCGATAGGCCTCCAGCCAGGCGGTGGCCTGGGCCAGGGGCTGGGCCTCGACCCGCACCGGCCGGCGCTGGGCGTCGCGGCCGCGCGACACCAGGCCGGCCCGCTCCAACACCTTGAGATGTTTCGAGATCGCCGGTTGGCTCATGGCGAACGGCGCCGCCAGCTCGGTGACCGAGGCCTCGCCCTGGGCCAAGCGCGCCAAGATCGCCCGCCGCGTGGCGTCGGCCAGGGCCGAGAACGTGGCGTCGAGGTTCTTGGGCGTCGGTTGTGGGGTACGCATCGGTTGCATAACCGATAAGTTATGCAACCAGGCCTCAGCCTGTCAAGCCACCGACGTCCGCGGCCAAGGCGTCCAGCATCTGCCGAAAGCCGATCTCGCAGGTGAATCCTAGGCGTCGAGCGGCGTGGGATGGGTCGTAAATGCGGTCAATGGCGTCGAACATCGTCCAGCCCCGCGCCGCGTAGAGCGCCGGATAGTCGGGGAAGTAGCGGGCCACCACCGCGGGCGCGTCGGCGACCAGGGCCTCGGCGTCGGCCGGCGAAAACGGCGGGGTCGCCGAGACGATGAAGATGTCGAAGCCGAGGTCGGACGCGCGGTCGAGGGCGACGAGGTGGGCGCGGGCGGCGTCGTCGACGGTGAGGCGGCGAAACAGCAGTTCGTTGGCCTTGGTGTTGGCGTCCGACTGAGAAATCGCGTGGGCCATGTCGTCGGCCTCGGGAAAGAACCGCGAGGTGCGCAGCACCACCACCGGCAGGCCATGCTCCTGGTGGAACAGCCGACAGAGGTTCTCGGCCGCCAGCTTGGTGACGCCATAGATGTTGCGCGGCTCGGGACGGACGGTCTCGGTCAGCCACTCGGCCTGGCGCGCGCCGCCGTTGACGCCGGCGCGGATGCGTTCGGAAATCATCAGCGAGGTCGTCGAGGTCATGACCAACCGCCCGACGCCCTGGGCGACAGCCTCCTCCAACAGGTTCAGCGTGCCGGTGACGTTGACGGCGATGAAGTCGGCGCGGGTGAAGCGTTCGATGTCGGGCTTGTGCAGAGCCCCGGCGTGGATGACGGCGTCGCAGCGGAAATCGCCGATCGCCGCGCGCACCAGGGCCCGGTCGGCGATCGAGCCGACGACGGCGGTGTGGTCGGAAGGATTGGGATCTAGGCCGACGACCTCATGGCCGTGCGCCCGCAGGCGCGGCGCGAGGGTCTGGCCCAGCCAGCCCGACGACCCGGTCAGTAGTATGCGCATCGCTTCCGATCGGCTCGCCGCCGAGCGCCCCCTATTCCGCCCCGCCGAACCGCGCCGTCCATTCGGCGATCTGCTCGTCCTCGATCTTCTTGAACAGCACTTCTGGCGCCCGCACCGGCAGGCCGACCGGCAGCGACGACAGCTCGGCGGCGACGTCCGCCCCCGGCCAGGCCGGCGGATAGTCCAGAGCGAAGGCCTGCGCGATCTTCTCGGCGGCGAACGGGATGAACGGGGCCGAGACCTTGGCGTAGAGAGCCGCAAGGTTGAGGGCGGTGCGGACGATCACGGCGGCGCGGTCGCGGTCGGTCTTGATCGCCGTCCACGGGGCGGCCTCCTGCAGGTACTCGTTGCCGGCGGCCCACAGCGCCCGCAGGGTCTGGGCCGACTTGCGCACCTCGATGGCCTCCATCTGCTCGACCAATTCGGCCAGGCGGGCGGCGACGTCGGCGAACAGCGCCTCTTCCAACGGCCCGGGGACGCCGCCCTCGGGCACGACGCCGTCGAACTTGCTCTCGGCGAACTTGAGGATGCGGTTGACGAAATTGCCCAGCACGTCGGCCAGGTCGCGGTTCACGGCGCTGGCGAACTGCTCCCAGGTGAAGGCGGTGTCGCTGCTCTCGGGGGCGTTGGCGGTCAGGTACCAGCGCCACAGGTCGGGCGGCAGCAGTTCCAGGGCGGTGTCCATGAACACGCCGCGCTGGTTGCTGGTCGAGAACTTGCCGCCGTACCAGTTCAGCCAGTTGAAGGCCTTGAGCATGTCGACCGTCTTCCACGGCTCTTCCGAGCCGAGGATGGTGGCCGGGAAGCTGACGGTGTGGAAGGCGACGTTGTCCTTGCCCATGAACTCGACATAGCGGACGTCGCCGGCCCCCGCGTCGGTGCGCCACCAGCGCCGCCAGTCGCGATCGGGCTGGGCGTCGGCCCATTCCTGGGTGGCGGCGATATATTCGACCGGGGCGTCGAACCAGACGTAGAACACCTTGTCCTCGAAGCCCGGACGCGGAAAGCCGCCCTTGGTCACCGGAATGCCCCAGGCCAGGTCGCGGGTGATGCCCCGGTCGATCAGGCCCTCGTCGAGGTGCTTGTAGGCGATCGACTTGGCCAGCAGCGGCCAGTCGTCGTGGGTGTCGACCCACGCGCGGATGCGCTCAGCCATCTTGGTTTGAAGAAGATAGAGGTGGCGGGTGTCGCGCACCTCCAGGTTCTTCGAGCCGGAGATCACCGAATAGGCGTCCTTCAGGTCGATCGGGTCCAGCAGGTTGCCGCAGTTGTCGCACTGGTCGCCCCG
>JAQGIN010000145.1 GCA_028291125.1 Caulobacter sp. | reverse complement strand
TCCAACTGACCGGCGGCTCCCAGAACGTGCTGCTGCGGTTCAAGCGGGCCGGCCGCGGCTATGTCCTGCGCCGCCCGCCCGCCAACCCCCGCCACGACGGCAGCGACACGATGCGGCGCGAGGCGCGGGTGCTCAAGGCGCTCAAGGGGTCGGACGTGCCGCACGCGGGTTTGATCGCCGCCTGCGATGACGCTTCGGTGCTGGGGGCGGCCTTCTATCTGATGGAGCCGCTCGACGGCTTCAACGCCGCTGTGGACATGCCCCCGCTGCACGCCGGATCAGCCGAGGCGCGCCGCGCCATGGGCCTCTCGGTCATCGACGCCCTCTCCCGTATCGCCCTGGTCGATTATGAAGCGGTCGGCCTGAGCGATTTTGGCAAGCCGGAAGGGTTCCTGGAACGTCAGGCTCGCCGCTGGATGAAACAACTCGAAAGCTATGGCGAGTTCGCAGGCTGGCCGGGCGCCGACGGCCTACCCGACGTGCAAGCCATCGGCGCCTGGCTGGACCAGCATCGCCCCCTCGCCTTCCGCCCCGGCCTGATGCACGGCGACTTCCACCTCAAGAACGTGCTGTTTCGCCAGAACGCTCCGACCGTCGAGGCCGTCATCGACTGGGAGCTGTCGACGATCGGCG
The DNA here is from genome assembly GCA_028291125.1 of Caulobacter sp. GTDB lineage: Bacteria > Pseudomonadota > Alphaproteobacteria > Caulobacterales > Caulobacteraceae > Caulobacter. The sequence goes on along the minus strand of JAQGIN010000145.1, from coordinate 2,157 downwards.
ACCCGCTTGTCGATCTCGGCTGGCTGCTGGCGACCTGGCCCGGCCCCGGCGGCGACATGAGCCAGACGACCATCGTCGTTCAGCCCTGGGACGGCTTCCCCGAATCCGAGGAGCTGGTCGAGGTCTATGGCCGCCTGACCGGCGCGGACCTGTCGAACCTAAACTGGTACAGGGTGTTCGCCTGTTACAAGCTGGCCCTGATCCTGGAGGGCTCTTATGCCCGCGCCTGCGCCGGCAAGGCTCCGATGGAGATCGGCGAACGGCTCCATGGCAACGCGGTCCGGCTGCTCGGCCGCGCCGGGCGCTGGATCGAAGGAAAGCGGACCTGAAAACGCCCGCCGGGCTCCAGCCCGGCGGGCGTTTCAGTCTTCGGTCGCTTTAGCGGCGGCCCGAAACCGTCGATTCCGCCGAGGCGTTCGCGAACATCCGATTGATGTCGCCCGAGGTCACCGGCTTGCCAGCTTCGCGCTTGGGCGCCGCGCCGCCGAGGTTCAGCAGCGGGTCGGTGTGGACGGGCACCGCCGCCGCCGCGACCTTGAGCGCCCCCACGGTGCAGTCTTCCTTCTTGAGCACCGAGAACGGATCGTAGGAGAACTCGCGCATCGCGTTGACGTGGGTGATCTTGTCGATCGTCTCGCGCGACAGGTGCTGGACGTCGTTCCACAGCTTGTCGGCCGAGTGCGGCCAGACCGAGTCCGAGTGCGGGTAGTCGCATTCGTACATGACCATGTCCTCGCCGATGTAGTCGAGGTTGGCGAGGCCGAATTTGTCTTCGATGAAGCAGCTGATGATGTGCTTCTTATAGATGTCGCTGGGCATCACGCCGGGGCCGAAGTTGGAATTGGTCCAGGCGTTGTGGTGGCCGTGGGTGAAGTCGGCGCGTTCCAGCAGATACGGAATCCAGCCGATGCCGCCCTCCGACAGGGCCATCTTCAGGCTGGGGTACTTTTTCCACATCGGCGCCCAGATCCAGTCGGCCGCCGAATTGGCGATCGAGATCGGCATCGAGGTGATCCAGGCGTCGATCGGCGAGAGGTCCGAGGCGTGCGCGGCGGCCGCTCCGGTGCCGATATGGCAACAGATGACGACCTGATTATCGGCGCAGGCCTTCCAGAGCGGATCCCAGTAGGGATCGTGGAGCGACGGCCATCCCGCCAGGGCCGGGTTGTCCGAGAACGACAGCGCGTGGACGCCCAGCTTGGCCATCCGCTCCACTTCGGCCACGGCCGCCTGCATGTCCCAGAACGGCGTCAGCATGAGCGGGATGAACCGGCCCGGCGCCGCGCCGGCCCAGTCATGGACATGCCAGTCGTTATAGGCGCGGATCGCCGCCAGGGCGACGTCGGGATCCTGCTTCGACGCGGTCTGGAAGCGGGCGCCGGCGAAACCCGGGAAGGTCGGGAAACAGATCGAGCCCAGGATGCCGTTGGCGTCCATGTCCTCGACACGCGCCTTGATGTCCCAGGTGCCGCGCCGCATCTGCGCGTAGTTGAGCGGCTCCATGCCGTACTCTTCCTTCGGGCGGCCGACGACAGAGTTCAGGCCCATATAGCCGGCGGCCTTTTCCTCGAACATCCAGACGTCGCGACCGTCGCGCTGCTCGATATGGGGCTCGCGGCCCTTCAGCCGCTCGGGCCAGTGCGGGGTGAAGGCGTTGGGCGGTTCGATGACGTGGTCGTCCACGCTCACAAGGATCATGTCGTCGACAGTCATCAGCCTTTTCCTCGCTTCCAAAGGGCGGCTTGACGCCGCCTCTCGATCGGGCGGAGCCTTGAGCGCCGCCGCCATTCAGAATATCTTTCTATAACAAAAATCGCAAAAGTGTCTAGAAAATACCTAACACGCCCATGCTCGACATACGGCGGCGAAACGCGGAGCAGACCTGATGATCACCCGCATGGACCACTTCACCGTGATGACGGACCGGCTGGCCGAAACGCTCGACTTCTACGCCAGGCTCGGCCTCACGGCGGGGCCCAGGCCGGACTTCGGCGTCGGGGGCGCCTGGCTCTATGTCGGTGATCACCCCGTCCTGCATATCGTCGAGACGAGCCGCATGCCCGAGCCTAGGCGCGGCGCGCTGGACCACATGGCTTTCTTCGCCCGCGATTTCCAGGCGGTGGCCGAACGGCTCGTGGCGGCGGACCTGACCTATCG
>JAQGIN010000114.1 GCA_028291125.1 Caulobacter sp. | reverse complement strand
CACAAGGCCCAAGGGGATAAGGCCCAAGGGGATAATACCCGGGGCGCCACGCCCCTGCTGGCGCATCCGCGGGCCGAAACGCCGACCCACTTCATCACCATGGGCATGCATGAGGATCTGGACCAGGCGATGAAGACTGCGCTGCGCGAGATGATCGCCTTCATCGTCGGCCGCACCAACCTCTCGCGCGAGCAGGCCTATGCCTTCTGCTCGCTGGCGGTCGATTTCCACGTCACCCAGACGGTGAACGGCGAGAAGGGCGTGCACGGCATGCTGGAGAAGGGCGTGTTGTTCTAAGGCTCGGGAAGACGGGTAAATTATAGGCCCGTTCGCCGCTTAAACCGCCCTCGGCTGCGTCGTCAGATACGCCGCCAGCATGTCCTCGGCGTGCTTCAGCCGGGCCTGGCGCCACTCGGCCTTGCTCATGTCGGTGTCCAGCGTCACCGACAGCGAATAGCCGGCCCCCAGGTGGAAGCGGCTCAAGGCGGCGATGGTCACATAGAGCTGGATCGGGTCGAGGCCGTCGCGGAACAGGCCCTGGGCGCGGCCGCTGGCGATCAGCCGCTCGATGGTCCGGCGCAGCGGAAAGGCGGTCTCGGTGACCATTCGCGACTGGGCGACGAACTTGCCCTGGATCATGTTCTCGGCCCGCAGCAGGCCGTCGAACCGCGGGTTCTTCTCGAAATAGACGAAGGTGAAGCGCAGCAGGTCGAGTAGGCCGTCCAGCGGCTTGTCGAAATCGATCGAAAGCTCGGCCTCCTTGGCGCGCAGGTCGACATAGGCGCTCTCCAGCACCGCCAGGTACAGGCCCTTCTTGTCGCCGAAATAGTGGTAGAGCATGCGGATATTGCACTTGGCCGCCTTGACGATCTTCTCGATCCGGGCCCCGGCGTAGCCGGCGTGGGCGAACTCCTTCAGCGCCGCCGTCAGGATCGCCTTGCGGGTGCGTTCGGGGTTTCGTCGGCGCGGCGCGGCGACCGCCACGGGGCTGGGGGTGATGGCCTCGGTCATGGCAGCTTGGCTCCGGCCTTAATCCAGGCGCCGAGCGTGGCGCGTTCCTGGTCGGTCATGTTGGTCTCATTGCCCAGCGGCATGCTGTGGCTGGCCACGGACCGCTCCTGGATGCGCGGAGCGTACTGGGCGATATGAGCGGGAGTGTCGAAGGCCACGCCGTTGGGCGGGGCGGCGAAGCCGGGATGGGTCGGGGTCGGGCTGTGGCACATCACGCAGTGGGTCCGGACGATGGTCTGGACGGTCGTGAACGCCACCGGGCCGGCGGAAATCGCCGCCGCCTTGGGCTTCACCACGGTGGCGATCACCGTCACCCCGAAGAACAGCATCGCGCCATAGAACAGGAAGTCGTGGCGAATGATCCCGAAGTGCTTGAGGTTGAAGAAGTGGCGGATGGAGATCCCCGCCGCGCTGATCAGGGCCAGCAGCAGCCAGGCTAGCGGGTGGCCGGTGACGATCGGATAGTGGTTGCTGATCATGATGAACAGCACCGGCAGGGTCATGTAGTTGTTGTGCACCGAGCGCTGCTTGCCCATCGCCCCCAGGCGCGGATCGACCGGCCTCCGGGCCAGCATGGCGGCGACGATCTTGCGCTGGTTGGGGATGATCACCAGGAAGACGTTGGCGACCATGGCGGTGCCGATGATCGCCCCGACATGGATGAAGGCCCCGCGGTCACTGAAGATCCGGGTCAGGGCGTAGGCCGCCGCGGTCAGGGTCAGGAACCAGACGACGCCGAACGCCCGCGGCCGCTGGCCCAGCGGCGAGCGGCACAGGCCCTCATAGACCGCCAAACCGCCGAAGATGAAGGCGAGGCCGACCAGCACCGCCTGGCCGTGGGTGAAGGCCATCTTGGCGCGGTCGATCAGATAGACCGGCGCCCCCCAGTAGTAGAGCACGCACAGCAGCAGGAAGCCGCTGAGCCAGGTGGTGTAGGCCTCCCACTTGAACCAGTGCAGGTGGCTGGGCAGGTGCGGCGGCGCGACCAGGTATTTCTGGCTGTGATAGAAGCCGCCGCCGTGCACCGCCCACAGCTCGCCCTTCACCCCTTCGCGCGGCGGGTCGGGGGCCGTGAGGTTGTTGTCCAGCCAGACGAAATAGAACGACGCCCCGATCCAGGCGACGCCGGCGATCAGGTGCAGCCAGCGCAGGGCCAGGTTCAGCCAGGTGGCGAGATCGTAGTCCATCAGGCCTCCACGGCGTCGAACAGGCGCAGGCGGCTGATCAGGCTGATCTGGGTGATGGCTTCGGCGACCTCCTCGGCCTCGCCGTGGGCCAGGCGGGCCTGCATGGCGGCCAAGATCGCGGCCTTGTCGTTCAGCCGCACGGCGATGATGAACGGAAAACCGAAGCGTTTGACATAGGCGGCGTTGAGGGCGTGGAAGCGCTCGAACTCGGCCGGGGTGAGCTGGTCGAGGCCGGCGCTGGCCTGTTCGCTCAGGGATTCGGCGGTCAGGGCCTTGGCGATCGCGGCCTTGCCGGCCAGTTCCGGGTGGGCGCGGATCAGGGCCAGGCGGTCGGCTTGCGGCGCGGCGTCGAGCACGGCGCTCATCGCCGCGTGCAGAGCCTCGCGGCTGGCGAACGGCCCGGCGGCGTGGGCCCGCGCGACCACCCAGGGCGACAGCTCGAAGGCGAAGCCCAGCGCGGTGGTGAAGGCCGCTTGGTCGAGGGCGTTGATCGCCGCGAGGGTCAGGTGCGCGCTCAAGCGGCGGGTTCCGCGAAGGGATGGATCTTCAGCCAGTGGCGGGCGATGTCGATGCGGCGCGCCACCCAGACCTGGTCGTGGGCGGCGATGTGCTCGAGGAACCGCTTCAGCGCCGCCGTCCGGCCGGGCCGCCCCGCCACCCGGCAGTGCAGGCCCACCGACATCATTTTCGGGGCCGTCTCGCCCTCGGCGTAGAGGGTGTCGAAGCTGTCGCGCAGATAGGCGAAGAACTGATCGCCGCTGTTGAAACCTTGCGGCGCGACGAAGCGCATGTCGTTGGCGTCCAGCGTATAGGGCACGATCAGCTGCGGCCGGCCATGCTGGGCGTCGTAATAGGGCAGGTCGTCGGCATAGGAGTCGGCGTCGTAGACGAAGCCGCCCTCGGTGGCGATCAGCCGGGCGGTGTTGGGGCTGGTGCGGCCCTGGTACCAGCCCAGCGGCCGCTCGCCGGTCAGGCGGGTATGGATCTCGATGGCCTGCTGGATGTGCTGGCGTTCGACGTCCTCGGGCGCGGCCTGGTAGTCGATCCAGCGATAGCCGTGGCTGGCGATCTCCCAGCCCTGGCTCTGCATGGCCGCCACCACCTCGGGATGACGCTCCAGGGCCTGGGCGACGGCGAAGACGGTGAGCGGGAAGCCGAAGCTGTCGAACAGCGCCCGCAGGCGCCAGAAGCCGGCCCGCGAGCCGTATTCGTAGAGGCTCTCCATCGCCATGTTGCGGGCGCCCTGCACCGGCTGGGCCCCGATCATCTCCGACAGGAACGACTCGGCCGCCGGATCGCCGTGCAGCACCGAACGCTCGGCCCCTTCCTCGTAGTTGAGCACGAACTGCACGGCGATCCGCGCGCCGTTCGGCCACTGAGCGTGAGGCGGGCGTTCACCGTAGCCCTTGAGGTCGCGGGGATAGGTCATGCGTACGCCGCCATCGCCGCGTCGACCCCGGCCCCTGGCGCGAAGCCGAAGCCCTCGGCTCGCAGCACCGCCTCCAGCGCCGCCAGGGTGGTCAGCACCGCCGACTTGCGGGCGTTGACGCCCATGGCTCCGATCCGCCAGACCTTGCCGGCCAGGGGCCCGAAGGCCGTGCCGATTTCGATCTCGAATTCGGTGCGCATCCGGGCGCGCACCCGGTCGCCGTCGAGGCCGGTGGGGATCACCAGGGCGGTGACATTGGTCATCTTGTGGGCGAGGTCGCCATAGACCTCCAGCCCCAGGGCCTGGGCCCCGGCCACCACAGCGGCGCCAGCGGCGGCGTGGCGAGCGAAGCGGGCCTCCAGGCCTTCCTCTAGCACCACCCGGGCGCATTCGCGGGCGGCGTACAGCATGCTGGCCGCCTCGGTGTGGTGGTTCAGGCGCTTGTCGGACCAGTAGTCCATGATCATCGCCAGGTCGAAATAGTTGGAGCCGATGCGGCGGCCGTTTCCGTCCGCCGTCCCTGGCCCGGCCAGGCCGCGCTCGACATGGCGGCGGCCGAAGATGTGCTCGGCGGCGCGGTCGGAGAGCGTGATCGGGGCCGAGCCGGACGGGCCGCCCAGGCACTTCTGCAGGCCGGCGGTGACGATGTCGGCGCCCCAGACGTCGACCGGAACCGCCATGCCGCCCAGGGTGGCGGTGGCGTCGACATAGAGCAGGGTCTCGTAGCGGCGGCAGATCGCGCCGATCGCCTCCAGCGGCTGGGCCATGGTGGTGGAGGTGTCGCCGTGCACGCAGGCCACCAGCCGCGGCCGCACCCGCTTGACCGCGTCCTCGACCGCCTGCGGATCGACCACGGTTCCCCAGGGGGCTTCGACCAGGGTGACCTTGGCGTCGCAGCGCTCGGCGATCTCCGACAGCAGCAGGCCAAAGCGCCCGGCGTTGACCACCACCACGTCGTCGCCCGGGGCCAGCACCGAGACCAGGGCCGCCTCGATCCCGGCCCGCGAGGTGCCGTCGACCAGGAAGGTCTGGCGGTTGGCGGTCTGGAACACCTGGCGATAGAGGGCCATGGTCTCGTTCATATAGCCGGTGAATTCAGGGTCGAACTGACCCAGCAACTGCACCGACATCGCCCGCAGCACGCGCGGATGGACGTTGATCGGGCCGGGGCCCATCAGCAGCCGGGCGGGGTGGTCGAGTTCGCCGAAGGTTTCGGTCATGGGCGGGCGTGTCCCTGTGGGCTGGCGGCCAGCCGATCGATGAAGCCCAGCATGGCCTGGGCCGCCAGGGCGCAGTCCTGCGGCTCGACGTGCTCGGCCGGATTGTGGCTGATCCCGCCGCGGCAGCGGATGAACAGCATGGCGGTGGGGCAGAGGTCGGCCATGACCATGGCGTCGTGGCCGGCCCCGCTGGGCAGGCGGCGGGCCATGCCGCCTAGCTCGGTCACCGCGGCGGCCAGCAGGTCGGTGAGGCCGGGGTCGCAGGGGCTCTCGGCCAGATCCTGCAGCCGGTCGACGTGCAGGGTCAGGCCGCGGCGCTCGGCGATGGCGTGCAGCTCGGCGACGATGGCGTCGACCGCCGCGTCGCGGGTCGTGGCGTGCTCGGCGCGGACGTCCAGCGAGATCTCGACGGCGCCGGGAATGACGTTGAAGGCCCCGGGCAGGGCGGTGATGCGGCCGACCGTGCCGACCAGGCCGTC
>JAQGIN010000086.1 GCA_028291125.1 Caulobacter sp. | reverse complement strand
GACGAAGTGATCCTGGTCGGCGGCATGACCCGCATGCCCAAGGTCGCCGAGCAGGTGAAGGAATTCTTCGGCCGCGACCCGCACACCGGCGTCAATCCCGATGAAGTCGTGGCCCTGGGCGCCGCGGTCCAGGCCGGCGTGCTGCAAGGCGACGTCAAGGACGTGCTGCTGCTCGACGTCACCCCGCTGACCCTGGGCATCGAGACCCTGGGCGGGGTGTTCACGCCGCTGATCGAGCGCAACACCACCATCCCGACCAAGCGCTCGCAGACCTTCTCGACCGCCGATGACAACCAGTCGGCGGTGACCATCCGCGCCTTCCAGGGCGAGCGGCCGATGGCCTCGGACAACAAGTTCCTCGGCCAGTTCGACCTGCAGGGCATCCCGCCGGCCCCGCGCGGCGTGCCGCAGATCGAGGTCACCTTCGACATCGACGCCAACGGCATCGTCAATGTCCACGCCAAGGACAAGGCGACCAACAAGGAGCACTCGATCCGCATCCAGGCCAATGGCGGCCTGTCGGACGCCGACATCGAGCGCATGGTCAAGGAAGCCGAGGCCAACAAGGCCCAGGACGAGAAGAAGAAGGCCCTGGTCGAGGCCAAGAACCAGGGCGAGGCCAGCCTGCACTCGACCGAGAAGGCCTTCGCCGAACACGGCGACAAGGTCGGCGCGCCCGAGAAGGCCGCCATCGAGACCGGCATCGCCGATCTGAAGGCGGCTCTGGAAACCGACGACGCCGACGACATCAAGGCCAAGACCCAGGCCCTGCTGACCGCCTCGATGAAGCTCGGCGAAGCCATGTACGCCGCCCAGCAGGGCGACGGCGCGGCCGAAGAAGCCTCGGACGATGGCGTCGTCGACGCCGAGTTCGAGGAAGTCGACGACTCCAAGCCGTCGGCCTGATCATGAGCCAGGTGATGGCGGACGGACGCCCTGATTTGACGCCGCCATCACCCGGGACATCGGTTCCCGCCCGCCGCTTGCGGTCGGGCGGGAGCCATCCCACCTCAAGCCTCAACAACGCCTCAAGTTCAAGACGCTGGTGATGCGCGATTATTATGACACCCTCGGCGTAAGCCGCGCCTGCGACGCCGCCGCCCTCAAGGTGGCGTTCCGCAAGCTGGCCATGGAACACCATCCCGACCGCAATGACGGTTGCGAGGACGCCTCGTCGCGCTTCAAGGAGATCAACGAGGCCTATTCGATCCTCTCCGATCCACAGAAGCGCGCCGCCTACGACCGCTACGGCCATGCCGGGGTCAACGGACCCAATGGCGCCGGGGCCAACGGTTTCGGCGGGGCCGACGTCAACGACATCTTCAACGACGTCTTCGGCGACGTGTTCGGCGAGATGTTCGGCGGCCGTCGCGGCCAGCAGTCGGGTCCGGCTCGCGGCCAGGACCTGCGCTACGACCTCGAGATCAGCCTGGAACAGGCCTATGCCGGCGCCGAGGTGGAGATCACCGTTCCGGCCGCCATCACCTGCGAGGTTTGCACCGGCTCGGGCGCCAAGCCCGGCACCACGCCGACCGTCTGCGGCACCTGTGGCGGGGCCGGCCGCGTCCGCGCCACCCAGGGCTTCTTCGCCGTCGAACGGGCCTGCCCGCGCTGCGGCGGCTCCGGCCAGCTGGTCCTCGACCCCTGCACGACCTGTCACGGCCACGGCCAGGTGCGCAAGGAGCGTATCCTGTCGGTGCGCATCCCGGCCGGCGTCGACGACGGGGCCCGCATCCGCCTGGCCGGCGAGGGCGACGGCGGGGCCCGTGGCGGCCCGCGCGGCGACCTCTACATCTTCCTGTCGGTGATCCCGCACGAGCTGTTCGAGCGCGACGGCCTGGACCTGCTCTGCACCGTGCCGGTGCCTATGGCCACGGCCGTGCTCGGCGGCGAGATCGAGGCCCCCTGCCTGCTCGGAGGCGAGGCCTGCGACGGCCACTGCCGGATCGATGTCAAGGTTCCGGAAGGCTCGCAGACTGGCAAGACCATCCGCCTCAAGGGCAAGGGCATGCCGTCCCTGCGCAGCCGCCAGCGCGGCGACCTGGTGGTCGAGCTGTTCATCGAGACCCCGACCCAGCTCACCGCCCGTCAGAAGGAGCTGATGAAGGAATTCGCCGGCTCCTGCGGCGAGAAGCAGCATCCCAAGTCGGCCAATTTCGTCGGCAAGGCCAAGCGCTTCTGGGAAGAGGTCACCGGCGGCTAGGCGCCGCGCGGGTCAGCACCACCATGGTGACCGGACGCCGCAGCCGAAAGCCCAGGCTCTCATAGAGCGCTATCGCGCCGGCGTTGCTGGCGTAGCTGTGCAGGAAGGGCGTTTCGCCCCGCGCCAGGATCCGCGCCGCCACCAGCCGCATCAGGCCGCCGGCATAGCCGCGCCCCCGATGGTCGGGATGGGTGCAGACCCCGCTGACCTCGGTGAACCCCGCCGGCTTCATCCGCTCCCCGGCCATCGCCACCAGCCGGCCGTCCACCTTCACGCCCAGGAACTCGCCCAGTTCGGGGGTGCGGGCGAAGAACGGGCCGGGCTCGGTCAGGGTGGCCAGGGCCAGCATCCGCGGGGCGTCGGCCGGGGTCAGCGGCGTGATCGCGAAGTCCGGCGGCGCGGCGGGCGTCAGGGCCTCGGCCACCATCTGCCAGATCGCCCGGTGCTCGGCCGCCAGGCCGGGCGGGGTCGGCGGCGGCTCGGCCTCGACCAGGGCCAGGGCGCCGGTCGCGGGCATGAGGGCGGCCAAGGCGGCCAGGCTGCCGGGCGAGGCGTCGACCGCGGCGGCGAACAGGCCGTAGTCGGGGTCGAGTCGCACCGCCCGGTCGTCGCCCAGGGCCAGGCTGGCCTGACGGCCGCGCAGCGCGCTCCAGACCGGCCGATCGAGCAAGGCGTAGGCGTCATTCATCGTCGAGTTCCCGTTCCGCGCGGCGACAACCTGCTTTCGCTTAACGAAGCAGGCAAGCCACTGTAGCGTCCGCGCCGATGACTCCCCCCGCCTCCCTCGCCCCCGCCGTGCTCGACGCCACCGGCGCCACGCCGGTCATGGCCCAGTTCTTCGAGATGAAGACCCGGCAGCCCGACGCCCTGATCTTTTTCCGCATGGGCGACTTCTACGAGCTGTTCTTCGACGACGCGATCCGCGCCGCCGCGGCGCTCGGCATCTCCCAGACCTTCCGGGGAACCCACAACGGCGCGCCGATCCCGATGGCCGGCGTGCCGCACCACGCCGCCGAGGCCTATCTGTCGAAGCTGATCCGCCTGGGCTTCAAGGTCGCCGTCTGCGAGCAGATGGAAGACCCGGCCGAGGCCAGGAAGCGCGGCTCCAAGTCGATCGTGCGTCGCGACATCGTCCGCGTCGTCACCCCCGGCACCCTGACCGAGGACGGCCTGCTCGACGCCCGCGGGGCCAACCGCCTGGCCGCCGTGGCCGTACGGGCCGGCCAGGCGGCGGTGGCGGCGGTCGAGCTGTCGACCGGCGAGGTCGAATGCTTCCTGGTCGCCAAGGACAATGTCGCCGCCATCCTCGCCGCCCTGGCCCCGTCCGAGACCCTGGTCGTCGACCGCCTGCTGTCGGACGAGGTGCTGTCCCAGGCCTTGAAGATCTGCGGCGGCCTGATCCAGCCGATGCCCTCGGCCCTGGCCGAGCCCCAGGCCTCGGAGACCCGGGTCAAGCGGCTGTACGGGGTCGACACCCTCGACGGCTTCGGCGGCCTGACCAGCCCCGAGGTCGCGGCCCTGGGCCTGATCGCCGCCCATCTGGAGATGACCCAGGCCGGCCGCCTGCCGGCCCTGCGCGCGCCGCGCCGCGCCGCCGAGGCCGACGTTATGGCCATCGACCCGGCCACCCGCGCCAGCCTGGAGATCGACCGCACCCAGGGCGGCGGCCGCGACGGCTCGCTGCTGGCCGCCATCGACCGCACCGTCACCGCCAGCGGGGCCCGGCTGCTGGCCGCCCGCCTGGCCCGGCCGCTGCTCAATCCCGAGGCCATCGACGCCCGGCTCGACGCGGTCGAGTGGCTCATCGACCAGCGGCCGCTGCGCCAGCGCCTGCGCGAGGTGCTGAAGGGCGGCGGCGACATGGCCCGGGCCCTGTCACGCCTGGCCCTGGGCCGCGGCGGCCCGCGCGACCTGGGCTGTCTGAAGGACGGCCTCAAGGTCGGCGAGCGCCTGGCCGGCATGGTCGGCGGCTCGGCCGACCCGCTGTCGCCGCCGCCGGCCGAGATCGAATCCGCCCTGCGCCACCTGACCCCGGCCCTGCACGACGGGCTGTCGGGCTTCCTGCTGGCCCTGGAGGCGGGCCTTGGCCCCGACCTGCCGGCCCAGGCCCGCGACGGCGGCTTCGTGGCCGCCGGGGTGCGGCCCGAGCTCGACCAGGCCCGCGCCCTGCGCGACGACAGCCGCAAGGTGGTCGCCGCCCTGGAGTCGCGGCTGGTGGCCGAGAGCGGCGTGCCGCTGAAGATCCGCCACAACGGCGTGCTCGGCTATTTCGTCGAGGCCACGGCCGGCAAGGCCGACCCGCTGTTCCAGCCGCCGCTGAACGCCACCTTCATCCACCGTCAGACCCTGGCCAACCAGGTGCGGTTCACCACCGTCGAGCTGGCCGACCTCGACGCCCGCATCGCCCAGGCGGCCGAGCGGGCCCTGGCCATGGAGGTCGCCGCCTTCGAGGACTGGCGGGCCCAGGCCTGCGCCCTGGCCGAGCCGATCCAGCTGGCCGCCGAGGCGCTGGCGCGGCTCGACGTCGCCGCCGCCCTGGCCGAATGGGCCGAGGACGGCGGGGCCGTGCGGCCGATCGTCGACCGCTCGCTGGCCTTCGAGGCCAAGGCCGGCCGCCACCCGGTGGTCGAGGCCGCCGTCAAGCGGGCCGGCGAGCCCTACACTCCCAACGACTGCTGCCTGGACGCGGCGGGCGAGGCCGGGCCGCGGCTGTCGATCGTCACCGGACCGAACATGGCCGGCAAGTCGACCTTTCTGCGCCAGAACGCCCTCTTGGCCATCCTCGCCCAGTCCGGCTGCTTCGTGCCGGCCAAGGCCTTCCGGCTGGGGGTGGTCGACCGGTTGTTCAGCCGGGTCGGGGCGGGCGATGATCTGGCCCGCGGCCGCTCGACCTTCATGATGGAGATGGTCGAGACCGCCGCCATCCTCACCCAGGCCAGCCCCCGCAGCCTGGTGATCCTCGACGAGATCGGCCGCGGCACCGCCACCTATGACGGCCTGGCCATCGCCTGGGCCTGCGCCGAGGCCCTGCACGACACCAACCGCTGCCGCGCCCTGTTCGCCACCCACTATCACGAGCTGGCCACCCTGGAGACGCGGCTGGACCATGTCTCCAACCTGTCGCTGCGGGCCAAGGAGTGGAACGGCGACCTGGTGTTCCTGCATGAGGCTGCCGCCGGTCCGGCCGACCGCTCCTACGGCGTGCAGGTGGCCAAGCTGGCCGGGGTGCCGGCCCCGGTGGTGGCCCGGGCCCGCGAGGTGCTCGACCGCCTGGAGGGCGAGGATTCCTCGCCGGCCAAGCTCGACGACCTGCCGCTGTTCGCCGCCGTCGCCCCGCCGCCGCCCGGAAGGGCGGCGCCCAGCGGGGTCGACGTCGCCCTGGCCGAGCTGGACGTCGACGGCATGAGCCCCCGCGAGGCGCTGGAAAGCCTTTATCGCCTTAAGGGACTGCTCAAGTCTTAGGGACTACACCATATTCCCATCATGTCTCGACGTCGTCTCCGCCCCACCCCGCTTGAACACGTCGTCGACGGTCACGCCCTGCGCGCCCGCCTGTCCGCTGCCGCCCTCGACGCCGTCGGCGATGAGGTCGAGCAGCGCGTCCGCGCCATCGACATCCTCAAACAGGCGCTGTTCCGCGGCCGGATGATCGCCAAGGAGCGGCTGGAGAACGGGGCCGGCGGCCTGGAGACGGCGCGGCTGCTCAGCGGGGTCACCGACGAGGTGATCACCGCCCTCTACGACTTCACCACCGTCCACGTGTTCCGGGCCCGCAATCCGACCGAGGGCGAGCGGCTGTGCCTGATGGCGGTGGGCGGCTATGGCCGGCGCACCCTGGCGCCGTTCTCCGACATCGATCTGCTGTTCCTGCGGCCTTACAAGACCACGCCGCACGCCGAGAGCGTCATCGAGTTCATGCTCTATGCGCTGTGGGATCTGGGCTTCAAGGTCGGCCACGCCTCGCGCACCATCGAGGAATGCGTGCGCCTGTCGCGCGAGGACTACACCATCCGCACCTCGATCCTCGAGGCCCGGCGCCTGACCGGCGACGAGCGGCTGGGCGAGGAGCTGAAGAAGCGGTTCCGCGACGACGTCATGAAGGGCACCGGCGCCCAGTTCGTCGCCGCCAAGCTGAAGGAGCGCGACGACCGCCAGGCCCGGGCCGGGGCCAGCCGCTACATGGTCGAGCCCAATGTCAAAGAGGGCAAGGGCGGCCTGCGCGATCTGCACACCCTGATGTGGATCGCCGAATATCTGCATCCGGTCGACCGGCCCGAGGACGTCTTCCTGCTGGAGGTGTTCGACCGCCGCGAGGCCAAGGTGTTCATCCGGGCCTTCGATTTCCTGCACGCGGTGCGCGCCCACCTGCACTTCACCACCGGCCGGCCGGAAGAGCGCCTGACCTTCGACCTGCAGCCGGAGATCGCCCGCCGCATGGGCTATGGCGACCGCGGCGACGCCCCTGCGGTCGAGCGCTTCATGCGCCGCTACTTCCTGATCGCCAAAGAGGTCGGGGCCCTGACCCGGGCCTTCTCGGCCAAGCTCGAGGCCGAGCATTTCAAGAACCAGCCCAAGGGCATTTCGCGGTTCCTGGCCGGCGGCAAGCCCAAGCGCAAGGCGCTGGACGTCGACGGCTTCTACGAGGACGGCGGCCGGCTGAACATCGACGGCCCGGCGGTGTTCGAGCGCGATCCGGTCAATCTGATCCGGCTGTTCAAGATCGCCGACGACCGCGACCTCGACCTGCATCCCGACGCCTTCACCGCCGTCACCCGCGGTCTGGCCCTGATCACCTCGAAGCTGCGGCGCGATCCCGACGCCACCCGCGCCTTCCTCGACCTGTTGGCGCGCGGCAAGCGCAGCTACCGCACCCTGACCCTGATGAACGACGCCGGGGTGCTGGGTCGGTTCGTCCCGGAATTCGGCCGCATCGTCGCCCAGATGCAGTTCAACATGTATCACTCCTACACGGTGGACGAGCACACCCTGCGGGCCGTGGGGGTGATCGGCGACATCGCCGCCGGCCAGCTGGTCGACGACCATCCGCTGGCGGTGTCGATCCTGCCGCTGATCGAGGACCGCGAGGCGCTGTTCCTGGCCATGCTGCTGCACGACACCGGCAAGGGCGGGGTCGGCGGCCAGGAGAAGGCCGGGGCCCGCGCCGCCCGTTCGGCCTGCGAGCGCCTGGGCGTCGACCGCGCCAAGGTCGAGCTGGTCGCCTGGCTGGTCGAGAACCACCTGGTGATGAGCGACTTCGCCCAGAAGCGCGACGTGGCTGATCCCGGCACCGTCGCCGCCTTCGCCCGCATCGTCGAGAACCCCGAACGCCTGCGCCTGCTGCTGGTGATCACCGTCGCCGACATCCGCGCCGTCGGACCAGGCGTCTGGAACGGCTGGAAGGGCCAGCTGCTGCGCGAGCTCTACACCGCCACCGAGGCGGTGTTCCGCGGCGGCCGCGGCTCTGACGCCGCCGCCAGCGTCCAGCGCCACCAGGAATCGATCGCCGCCGGGGCCCGCGAGGCGCTGATCGCCGCCGACGCCGCCGCCAAGGGCTGGGCCGAGGCCATGGAGGACGCCTATTTCAACGCCTTCGAGCCGCAGGATCTGATCGACCACGCCGCCCTGGCCCGCCGCGCCGCCATCCAGGGCGGGGCCGCCGCCGAGGGCCGGGTGCGATCGGGGGCCAACGCCGCCGAGATCGTCGTCGCCGCCAAGGACCGCCGCGGCCTGTTCGCCGACCTGGCCCTGGCCATTTCGTCGCTGGGCGGCAACGTGGTCGGGGCGCGGGTGTTCACCTCGCGCCAGGGCCAGGCCATGGACATCTTCTACGTCCAGGACGTCACCGGCGCGCCGCTGGGCTGCGAGAACCCGCGCGCCCTGCGCCGCCTGGCCGACGCCATGGAGGCCGCCGGCCGCGGCGACACTCTCAGCTTTGAGCCGCGCCGCGGCGCCGAGCTGGCTCGCTCCGCCGCCTTCTCGATCACCCCGACCGTCGCCCTCGACAACGAATCCTCGCACGAGGCCAGCGTCGTCGAGGCCTCGGGCCGCGACCGGCCCGGCCTGCTGCACGCCCTGGCCCAGGCCCTGGCCGAGAATGGCCTGTCGATCCAGTCGGCCCATATCGACGGCTATGGCGAGCGGGCGGTGGACGCCTTCTATGTGCAGACCGCGGCCGGCGGAAAGCTGACCGACGCCCGCAAGACCACGGCCCTGAAGGCCGACCTGCTGGCCGCCCTCGAACAGAACGAGGCCGGCGCGCCATCGACCCGGCCAGGCCTGAAGCGGGCCCGCGCCAGCGTCGCACGATAGGGTTGGGTGGGTGAGCCGGGGGTAGGCGCTTCGAGCGTCGGTTCACGGTGGGAAGCGGTCCGTGCGCCAAAGTAGAGACTCCGCCGCCCTCATGCGCTCTATTGCTGCTCAGGGTGGGGCGTTTGGAGGGCGGCATGATCCACGGTTTGAGAGCAGCCATCGCGGCGGCGGCGCTTTTGCTCGGCGGCCCGCCGCTGGCCGCCGCCGCCCAGCCGTCCCCCGCCTTCGCCGCCGAGAGCCGGGACGGCCAGCGGGACTTTGACTGGGAGATCGGCGAATGGACGACACGCCTGTCTCGTCTGCAGCGCCCTCTGACTGGTTCGAGCACCTGGGTCCAGTACGAGGGCGTGACTGTCGTGCGCCCCGTGCTGGGCGGCGGCGCCAATCTGGTCGAACTGAAAGTCGAAGGATCGGCCGGGAAGATCGAGGGCTTGTCCTTGCGCCTGTACGATCCGGACGCTCGGCAGTGGAGTCTTAACTTCGCCGGCGGCGGGGTGCTGACCCGGCCGGTGTATGGCCAGTTCAGGAACGGTCGCGGCATATTCTACGGACAGGACACGCTCGGCGGCCGGGCCATCCTGGTGCGCTTCATCATCTCGGACGTGACCGCCAACTCCGCTCGCTTCGAGCAAGCGTTTTCCGATGACGGGGGGGTCACCTGGGAAGTGAACTGGATCGCCGTCGACACCCGCCGCTGAGCGCGCGCTTCGCGCGTCGCGATGTCTGCCGAGGGTGAGACGGCCCGCAGGCGCATCTTGACGCCCCCCACGCCAAGCCGCAGAAGCCGGAGGTGACCGACAGCGCCCCCCCACCGTCCGAAACCGCCGCACCGGCCCCGAAAAAGTCCGGCGGCATGATCCGCTCGTCGGCGATCTATTCCGGCTTCACCCTGTTGAGCCGGTTCATGGGCCTGGCCCGAGACCTGGTGGTCGCCGCCCGGCTGGGGGCCAGCGCCACCTTCGCCGCCGACGCCTACAACACCGCCCTGATGTTCCCCAATCTGTTCCGGCGAATCTTCGCCGAGGGCGCCTTCGCCGCCGCCTTCGTGCCGGCCTATTCCAAGGCCCTGGAGAAGGACGGCGAGGAAAAGGCCGACGCGCTGGCGGCCGACGCCATGGCCACCCTGGCCGCCGCCACCATCGGCATCACCATCGCCGCCCAGCTGGCCATGCCCTGGCTGATGTACCTGATCAGCCCCGGCTTCGCGGCCGAGCCGGCCAAGTTCAAGCTGGCGGTCACCCTGACCCAGATCAGCATGCCCTATCTGCCGTGCATGGCGATCGTCGCCCA
>JAQGIN010000044.1 GCA_028291125.1 Caulobacter sp. | reverse complement strand
CCGGGACCCTGGCCGATGGCGTGGTCTACGTGTCCGGCACCCTGGCCTTCGACAAGGACAACAATGTCGCCCATGTCGGCGACGCCGCCGCCCAGACCCGCCAGGTGCTGGAGACCATCAAGACGGTGATCGAGACCGCCGGCGGCACGATGGAGGACGTGACCATGAACCACATCTTCCTCAAGGACTGGTCCGACTACGCCGCCATCAACGTGGTCTATGCGCAGTTCTTCCCGGGCGACAAGCCGGCGCGGTTCTGCATCCAGTGCGGTCTGGTGCGGCCCGACTTCCTGGTCGAGATCGCCACCATCGCCCATATCGGCAAATAGATGACGCCAGGAACCGCCGACGGCCTGCACTACGAGGTCCGTGGCGACCTTACGGACGGCCGCGCGGTGGTGATCTTGTCGGCGGGCCTGGGCGGATCGGGGGCGTTTTGGGGACCGCAGATGGCGGCGTTGAGCGAGCGCTTCACCGTCGTGCTCTACGATCATCGCGGCACGGGGCGAAGCGTCCGTGCCCTGACCAATCCGCATTCGGTGGCCGCCATGGCCCACGACATCGTCAAGGTGATGGACGCCCTGGCCCTGCCGCGGGCCCATGTCGTCGGCCACGCGGCGGGCGGCAACGCCGGCCTGGCCCTGGCCCTGGCCCACCCCGACCGGGTCGAGCGGCTGGTGGTGGTCAATGGCTGGTCACGGCCCGATCCGCACATCCAGCGCTGCTTCGACACCCGGTTGCACCTGCTGAACGACAGCGGCGTCGCCGCCTATGTCCACGCCCAGCCGTTGTTCCTCTATCCGGCCGACTGGATCTCGGTCCACAGCGACCGGCTGGACGCCGAGGAGCCGCACCATGTGGCGAACTTCCCGCCGGTCGCGGTGATGCGGGCGCGCATCCAGGCCCTGCTGGATTTCGACATCGATGCTGACCTGCCGCGCATCGCCTGTCCGGTGCTGCTCAGCGCCTCGGCGGACGACATGCTGGTGCCGGTCGCCTGTTCGCGACGCTTGGCGCAACGCCTGCCGAGCGCCACCCTCGACATCACCCCCTGGGGCGGCCACGGCTTCACCGTCACCGCGCCGCAGATCTTCAATTCCGCCCTGGTGAGCTTCCTCACCGGGCAAACCGCCTGAACAAGACCAAGAAGGAAAGCCCCATGGAAATCGGCGTCTTCATCCCCATCGGCAACAATGGCTGGCTGATCTCGGAGGCGGCGCCGCAGTACATGCCCAGCTTCGCGCTCAACAAGGAGATCGTTCAGAAGGCGGAGAAATACGGCTTCGACTTCGCGCTCTCGATGATCAAGCTGCGCGGTTTTGGCGGCAAGACCCAGTTTTGGGAGCACAATCTCGAAAGCTTCACCCTGATGGCCGGCCTGGCCGCGGTGACGCAGAAGATCAAGATCTTCGCCACCGCCGCCACCCTGACCATCCCGCCGGCCATCGTCGCCCGCATGGCCTCGACCATTGACTCCATCGCCCCGGGCCGGTTCGGCATCAATCTGGTCACCGGCTGGCAGAAGGCCGAGTACGACCAGATGGGCCTGTGGCCGGGCGAGCAGCACTACAAGGACCGCTACAATTACCTGGCCGAATACGCCACGGTGCTGAAGGACCTGCTGGAGACCGGGGTGTCGGACTTCAAGGGCAGCTACTTCACGATGAACGACTGCCGGGTCAGCCCGCGCCCGCGGGACACCAAGATCATCTGCGCCGGCTCCAGCGACGAGGGCCTGGCCTTCACCGCCCAGTACGCCGACTACAGCTTCGCCCTGGGCAAGGGCACCAACACCCCGGCCGCCTTCGGCTCGGTCAACGACCGCCTGAAGGCCGCGGCCGAGAAGACCGGCCGCGATGTGGCCGCCTACATCCTGTTCATGATCATCGCCGACGACACCGACGAGAAGGCGATGGCCAAGTGGACGGCCTATCGCGAGGGCGCCGACCAGGAGGCCCTGGCCTGGCTGACCGACCAGGCCGCGCCCAACGCCGCCGCCGGCGCCACCACCAACACCGCCCAGCTGGCGGCCCCGGCCTCGGCGGTCAATCTCAACATGGGCACCCTGGTAGGCTCCTATGAGAGCGTGGCCCGGATGCTCGACGAGGTCGCCGCCGTGCCCGGCACCGCCGGCGTGCTGCTGGTGTTCGACGACTTCGTGGCCGGGGTGGAGAACTTCGGGACCAAGATCCAGCCGCTGATGAAGAGCCGGAAGGGCGTGGGCGTGGGCGTGGGCGTGGGCGCTTAGGCGGCTTAGGTTCTCAAAAACTCATCATCCCCGCGAAAGCGGGGACCCAGGCTTTTTTCTGAAGCCCATTGCGCTCAACGATAAAACACCTGGGTCCCCGCTTTCGCGGGGATGATGGCTGTGGGAGTGGGCTACCGCCGCGGCGCGTTGGCGGCGTCGACATAGACGGTGTCGGTGGGGCCGACGCCGGTGATGTACACGGTGGCCGGCGTCTCCCGGGTCTGGGCGAAATGGGCGAGGCCGGCCGGCTCGGTGTAGAAGCTGCCCGGCCCCAGGGCCTCGACCTTGGCGTCCTCGGCGACGTCGCCATAGCCAAACCACCAAGTCCCGGCCACCACCACCGCCGACCGGTCGTCGCGGTGGCTGTGGGCCTGGATCCGAGTATGGGCCGGCACCCGGATCTGGATGGTGTAGGGGCCGGCCTTGGTCGGGTCGCCCGACAGCACCGTGGTCTGGATGCCGGCGACGCCGGAGCTGCCGGTCCCCGCGCCACCGTCGGCCAGGCCGGCGATCCGCGCCGGGGTCAGGCGCAGCGGAACCTCGGCGGCGTGGGCGCCGAAGGCGGTCAGCGCCAGGGCCAGGCCAGGACCCGCCCGCTCATCGCTTGGCGTCCAGGAAACCGCGCACCAGGGCCACGGTGGCCTTGGGGTTCTCCTCCATGATCCAGTGGCCGGAATCGGGGACGACGCCCTCGGTGACGTCGCTGGCGGCGAAGCGCATCACCGTCGCCATCATCGGCCCGAACGACTTCTCGCCGCCCAGGGCCAGCACCGGCATGGCCAGCTTGCCCTGGGCCATGAAGGCCTTGTTGTCGATGGCGTCCTGGTCGAAGGCGGCGAACTGCGAGAAGCCGCCGTGCATGGCGCCCGGCAGGGCGTACAGCGCCGCGTAGTGCTGGCGCGAGGCCTCGGTGAAGCGAGCCGGGGTGGCCGAGAACTCGTTCCAGAAACGGTCGAGATAGATCCGCTCGCGGCCGGCCACCAGCCGCTCCATGTCGGGGCCGCCAAAACGGAAATGCCACAGCAGCGGATTCTTGAGGATCTCCTCCCATGGCCCGACGCCGGGCAGGGGGGCGTCGATCAGCACGAAGCGGCCGACGCGGTCGCGGTGCTCGGCGACGAAGGCGTAACCGACCATGTTGCCGATGTCGTGGGTGACCAGATCGACCTTGCCGATCTTCAGGGCGTCCAGCACCCCGGCCACGTCGCCGCCTTGGGTCTTCTTGTCATAGCCGCCGCTGGCGGGCTTGGACGACAGCCCCAGACCGCGCAGGTCTGGGACCACCACGGTGTGGTCGCGGGCCAGATCGGCGGCCATGGGGCCCCACATGTCGCCGGTCTCGCCATAGCCGTGCAGCAGCACCACCGCCGGACCCGACCCGCCGACGCGAACGTGGATGGTCACGCCGTTGGTGGCGATCTCCTGGGTGCGGAAGCCGGCCGGGAAGGGCGTGACCTGGGCCGCGGCGGGCAAAGCCAAAAACAAGGCGCCCAGCGCCAGGAACAGGGTGCGGAACATGCGGACTCTCCAAGGGGCGGCACGCCGGATAACAGCGATATCGCCGCCACCATGCGGCAAGCGCACTGTTCGGTGTAGCCGTGCTAGACCGAAATTGATTTTCGGAAAGGGTGGACAATCATGAAGCTGGACGGGATCGCCACCTTCGTCGCGGTGGCCACCGCCGGGTCGATGAGCGAAGCGGCGCGGCGGCTGGGCGTGTCGCGCTCGATGGTCAGCGAACGCCTGGCCGAGCTCGAGCGCTCTCTGGGGGCCCGGCTGCTGCAGCGGACCACCCGCAAGGTGTCGCTGACCGAGGACGGCCTGGCTTTTCTCGAACGTGCCCAGCGCATCGTCCGCGACGTCGCCGAGGCCTCGGCCGAGATGGCCGAGCGGCGCGGGGCCCTGGTCGGGCCGCTTCGGCTGTCGGGGCCGGTGAGCTTCGGCTCCCTGCACCTGGGGCCGGCCCTCTATCCGTTCCTGCGAGCCCATCCCGGCATCGACCTGGCGCTGGACCTCGACGACCGCTTCGTCGACGCGGCGGCCGACGGCTATGACGCGGTGATCCGCCATGGGCCGATCCGCGACAACTGGCTGATCGCCATGCGCCTGGCCCCCAGCCGCCGGATGCTGGTGGCGTCGCCGGCCTATCTGTCGGCCCACGGAACGCCGAACGGCCTGGCCGACCTCGAAGCCCACCGGGCCATTCTCTACACCAACCGCGGCGCCGACTGGCGGTTCGGCGGCGAGGCCGGGCCGATCATCGTGCGCCCGGGCGCCGCGCTGCGGGTCAATAACGGTCTGGTCATGCGCGACGCCGCCCTGGCCGGCCTGGGCGTCACCCTGCTGCCCAGCTTCATGATCCATGCCGAACTGCTCAGCGGCGCGCTGCGGGTCATCGAGGTCGGGGTCGAGGCCGAAGGCGCCG
>JAQGIN010000037.1 GCA_028291125.1 Caulobacter sp. | reverse complement strand
TGGTGAGGTCGATCTGGTCGCCCTTCAGCACCACCTCCTGCACCGGGGCCTTCTTGACCACGCCGGGCCGCATGCTGAGCACGGTCTTGGCCAGGGGCAGCATGTCCCAGGCGTCCTTCAGGCCCTTCGGCGGTTCGGGCTGGCGCAGGAAGGCCAGCAGTTCGCCGACCTCGCGCAGCTCGCCGGCGGTGGTGCGTGGCGCCCCGCCCAGGGTGACGCCCATGGCCACCCGTTTCACCGTGCCGAATAGATTGGCCAGGGCCGGCATCGGCGAGCGCGTCCCGTCGGCCATGATCACGTTCTCGAACAGCACCGCCGGCCCGCCGGCCGCCAGCAGCCGGGTCTGGATCTCGGTCATCTCCAGCACGGTGGAAACCGGCTCGGTCACCCGCACCAGCTCGCCTTGCGCCTCGAGGACGTCGATGAAGTCGCGAAGCGAGCGATACGCCATGCCGGGGGTCTCCTAGAGGCGCGGCAAGCTACTGCATTTCGGGATGGATGGAAGGGGACAGGCACTCACCCCCCGACGCCTCGGGTTGATCTCCACCGTCTCGGGGTGAGTGCCTGTCCCCGCCCTATCTATCCCATACAGATAATCCCCCGGCAGCCCCAGCCGGCGGCAGGCCTGCACCGCCGGGCTGGAGTCCAGCACCACCCGGTCGGCCGCCGCCCCGGCCAAGCGCAGCAGCCGGCGCTCCCAGCCCTTCAGGCCCCAGCCCGCGCCGAGACCCAGCAAGGTCCGCGCCCAGGCCGGCGTGATCTCCACCGCCGCCCGCGCCATCAGGCCCTGCAGCGGCCGCAGCGGCGCGGGCAGCACTGGGGCGCGGCGCAGGATGTCGAGGAAGTCGAAGACGATCGGCGACGGCTCCAGCCGGTCGCGCATCGCCGCCATCAACGCCGCCATCCGGGCCCGCGAGGTCGGCGCCCCGACCGCGCCGTACAGCCGCGCCGCCGGCGCCGCCTCGGCGTAGAAGCGGTCCTGGTCGGCGTCCGACACCTCGGCGACGAAGGCCTTGTAGGCCTCGAGGAAGCCGAACGCGGCGGTGGCCTGCACCCAGTCGAGCAGTTCGGGATCGTCGGCGCGATAGGCCTGGCCGGCCGGGGTGACGCCAGCGACCCGGCCGTGCATCCGCCCGACCCCGGCGATCATCGCCTCGGCCGCCCCGCGCGGGCCATAGACCGTGACCATGGCCGCCAGGCCGGTGCGCTGCAGCCGCGGCCGGGGATCGTCGCGAAAGCGGGTGTGGTCCCAGACCCCCGAGCGCACCCGCGGCTCGGCCAGCTCGAGGATCACCGCCCCCACCCCGCCGACGAACAGCGACACAGGGTTTTTGAACACCCGCCACGACACCGAGTCCGGCGCCGCCAGGGCCGGCTCGCCGAGCGGCTTGGAGAAGTCGACGGCCGGCGCGCCCTCGCCGCCCAGCAGATCGGCGGCGGCCGCGTCGACCAGGCCGCGAAGGGGCCAGGGCAGGTGGATGGCGGAGGCGGTCATGGCGGTCTCCTTCGGAGGCGTAACCCTGGCCCGCGCCAATGGGTCCCTAGGACGCGGGCTTGGCCGCCGCGTCATGGGCCTTGAGCAGCGTCTTCGGGGCCATCGCCCGCCAGCGGCGCTCGAGCAGGCCGGTCACCGTGCCCGGATGCACGCGCGACAACCGCACCAGCACATAGACCGAGGTGCGGTAGTGGTCGGTCAGATAGAAGGTCTCGGGTTCGGCCTCCATCAGCATCTCGCGCTCGTCGAACGAGCCGGTGGGGCAGACCAGGGTGTCGCCGTCCGCCCACAGCCGCGTCAGGAACTTGCCGGCCGCCTTCAGGCAGGGATAGCCGTAGGCCGTGCCGTCCGCAACGCCGGGCAGGGCGAAGGCGAAGGCGCGGACGTCGTCGAAGGTCATGGCGAAGGCCCTCCCGTCGCGACTATAAGCAAGCCCGATGACCACGCAAAACCCCCTCGCGACGCCGGTGCTGGTGCTGGGCGCCAGCAGCCTGATCGGCGGCTATCTGTTGGACCGGCTGCGGGCCCGCGACATCGATCCGGTGGCGGTCAGCCGCCAGCCGGTGGCCGACGCCTGCTGGGTCGACGCCGACCTCACCGACCCGCGCCTGGCCGAACGGTTGACGCCAGCCGGCACGGTGTTCTGCCTGGCCCCGATCTGGCTGCTGCCCGCCGCCCTGCCGGCCCTGAAGGCGCGGGGCGCGACGCGGTTGGTGGCGTTTTCCTCGACCAGCCGCTTCACCAAGTCGGACTCGCCCGAACCGTCCGAGCGGGCGGTGGCCAAGGCCCTGGCGCAGGCCGAGGCGGCGGTGATCGCCTTTTGCGAGGCCGAGGGGATCGCCTGGACCATCCTGCGCCCGACCCTGATCTATGCCGAGGGCCGCGACGGTAATGTCAGCCGGCTGGCGTCATTGATCGGCCGGTTCGGGGTGCTGCCGCTGTCGGGCCACGGCGATGGCTTGCGCCAGCCGGTCCATGCCGACGACCTGGCGGCCGGGGCCCTGGCCGCCGCCACCGCCCCGGCCGCCGCCGACCACGCCTACGACCTGACCGGCGGCGAGACCCTGACCTATCGGGCCATGGCCGGCCGGGTGTTCGAGGGGCTGGGCCGCCAGCCGCGCCTGCTCAGCCTGCCGCCGGCGCTGTTCAAGCTGATGCTGACCCTGGCCAAGCCCTTCCTGCCGGGGGCGACGGCGACCATGGGCGCGCGCATGGCGAGGGACCTGACCTTCGACTCCGCCGCCGCCCGTCGCGACTTCGGCTGGGCGCCGCGGGACTTTCATCCGCGTTTCTAGAAAAGGTCTTCCTTCTCCCCTTGTGGGAGAAGGTGGCCTCCGAAGGAGGTCGGATGAGGGGTTGAAGGACGAACCCGCCGCGCACGGCGTCAACCGGATGGGTCTGAGAGACCCCTCATCCGTCGGCTTCGCCGCCACCTTCTCCCGCAAGGGGAGAAGGAAAACCTAACCCGCGTCCTTCAGCACCATGGCGAACGGCGCCTTCTGGCCGTCGCGGTCGGCGTAGCCGCTGACCAGCTTGTGGTCCGGATCGACGACGCCCAGGTCGACGTCCTCGCTGGGGAACAGCACGATCCGCCGGTCGCCGACGCAGATCACCAGCTCGTAGCCGTCCAGGGCCCGCCGCGACATCGCCTTCAGCCGCTGGTAATAGGGCTCGCGCCGCCAGGCCGCCGGCTTGCCGGGGTCGACCACCACGTTCAGCCGTTTGCCGTCGCGGTCGGTGTACATCAGGAAACCGGCGCGGTCGGGCCGCCAGTCGTCGCCGAGCTTTTCCGAGGTCAGCCACAGGCAGTGGAAGCCGCGGCACGGGGCCGGGCGGGTGTCGTAGACGCCGCAGCCGGCGCCCTTGCGGTACGCGCCGCACCAGACGCCGCCCGGCTTGTCCAGCACCTGGATGGCCAGCACCTTGCAGCACATGCCGCAGCTGCCGCAGGCCTTGCCGGCGGCGATCTCGCTGGCGGCCTCGCTCATGCCGATCTCGCCGAGGCTTGGGCCGGACGCACCACGCCCAGGTCGACGTCGTGGTCGGCGTGGATTTCGAAGCCGCGCTGGCCGACCAGCACGTCCAGGCTCAGGCCGTCGGCCGCGCCGCGCGCCGCCCAGGCCTTCAGCGTCGCGTAGTAGGGGGCCTGGCGCCAGGCGTTGGGCGAGGCGGGGTCGACCTCGACCACCAGCCGGCGGCCGCCGTCCTCACGGTGCAGGATGAAGCGGGCGCGGTCGGGCCGCCAGCGGTCGTCCAGGCCCTCGGCCTTCAGCCAGTAGCAGGAGAAGTCGGCGCAGGCCTGGGGGCGGGACTCATAGACGCCGCAGCCGACGCCCTTCTGGAAATGGCCGCACCAGCTGTGCGGCGCCTTGGCCAGGGCGGCCACGCCCATCAGCTTGCAGCACAGGCCGCACGCGCCGCAGGTCCGTTCCGCCACCGCCATGCCTCCAGATCGTCCGGGGTCGGAACTTAGCGACGGTGTGTGACGGTTTTTATGGGGTCGGAGATGGATGGATGGGGACGCACACTCACCCCACGGCCTGTGCGATCTTGGCTCGGACCGTGGGGTGAGTGTGTGTCCCCTTTGTGCTCGCGCCTAGGTCTCGCTCCAGACCGCCAGTTCGTTGCCCGAGGGATCGGTGAAGTGGAAGCGGCGACCGCCGGGGAAGGCGAAGATCGGCTTGACGATCACCCCGCCGGCCGCCCCGACCTTGGCGGCCATGGCCTCCAGATCGTGGGCGTACAGCACCACCAGCGGCTTGGCCGGAGCCTCCACGGCGTCGCTGATGAAGCCGCCGTCGGCCCCTTGGTCAGCAAAGGCGGCATAGTCCGGGCCGTAGTCGACGAAGGTCCAGCCGAAGGCCGCGGCGTAGAACCGCTTCACGGCCGGCAGGTCGCCGGCCGGCCACTCGATATAGTCGATCTTGCCGTCTTCACGCATAGGGGATCCCTCCAGTTGTTCCTATTATGTTCCGGCCCTAGGGCAGAGTCCAGACGCCGGTGCGCTTGACGGCGAAATCCTCCAGCTCGCGGGTGGTCTCCACCTGGTATTCGGCCAACTTGATCAGGCCAGTCTTGGGGAAATAGCTGCGGCCCGGATCGCCGACCAGCACGGTGGCCCCGGCCGCGCGGCCGACCGCCAGCCAGGCCATCACCCCTTCGGCCATCGGTTTCTCGTAGCAGATGTCGCCGGCCAGCAGCACGTCGGCGGCCGGCGGCGAGGCGTCCAGCAGGTCGAGGTCGGTGAAGGCCACCTCGACGTCGTTGGCCTGGGCGTTCAGCGACACCGCCGCTTGGCAGAACGAGTCGATGTCGGCGGCCAGCACCCGCTTGGCCCCCGCCTTCATCGCCGCGATGGCGACCAGGCCCGAGCCGGTGGCGAAGTCGATGACGGTCTTGCCGGCCACCGTCTCGGGGTGGTCGAGGACGTAGCGGGCCAGGGCCTGGCCGCCGGCCCAGGCGAAGGCCCAGAACGGCGGTGGCAGGCCGATCTCGACCAGGGCCTCCTCGGTCAGCGTCCAGATCGGGGTGATCTCGTCGGCCAGGTGCAGCACCAGCTCCGGCGTATGCGGCGGCGCCTGCAGCCGGGTGTTGGCCAGAATGAAGGCGCGGCGGCCGGCGAGGGTGGGGTCGATCATCCGCGCCTTAGAGCACCGGCGGCGCGGCGGCGCGAGCGGCGATCAGGCCGCGCGGCTCGAGGCGGCCTTCAGCACGTCCAGATAGCCCGGCGCGGTCAGCATGCCGGCGGTGCGGCCCTGGGCGGCCAGCAGCCGGTGGGCCTTGGGCAGGTTCCAGCACGGCATGTGCATGAACAGGTGATGCTCGGCATGGAAATTCACCCAGTAGGGGGCGATCAGCAGCCGCTCGATCGGGTTGGCGGCGGTGGTGCGGGCGTGGCGCATCGGGTCGGGCTCGTCCCTGGCCACCAGGGCGTGCTCGGCGATGTTGCGCAGCCGGGTGACCAGCGGAAACCAGGTGGCCATCGGCACGACCCACAGGGCCAGCCAGGCCCACCATAGGCCCGCCGCGCTCAGCGCCGTCAGCAGGCCGAGGTTCCACAGCAGGAAGGCGCGTTGGCGAACGATCTCGGCGGCGACGACGTCCCAGGCCGACTGGCCGGGCGCGCGATCGCGCAGCTTGCCGGCCAGCGGCCCGAACCGCTGCTTGACGAAGGTCTGGCCGGTCAGGTCGCGGATGATCTTGCGGCGCAGCGAGGCGCGGGTGGTCGGGAACGGGGCCGACAGGACGAGGTCGGGGTCCTCGGCCTGTTGGGCGTATTTGTGGTGGGTCAGGTGATAGGGCCGGTACTTGGCCAGGCTGGCCCCGGTGGGGGCGGCGCACAGCCATTCGCCGAGCCAGTCGTTGAGCTTCTGGTTCGGATGCAGGCCGCCATGGGCCGCCTCGTGCATCAGGATCGCCAGGCCCAGCTGGCGGGCCCCGATGACCATCACCGCCAACAGATAGGTCAGCGGATGGGGCCACAGCACGGCCAGCAGTCCGGCCGCCAGGATCGTCGCCCAGCAATGGACGACCAGGGCGATCCCCTTCCACGCCGAGCGCGCCGACAGCGGCGCCCATTGCGTGGGCGTGAACAGGTCAGCGGGCTTGAGGCGGGCGGCGACGGCCATGGAACCGATCATACGCCATTCAGCTTGGGCCTAACAGGATGACGCGGCGTCATCGCCCCGGAGACACCCCATGCGTCCGCTGCTCCTCGCCCTCGCCCTGACCTTCGCCGCCGGCGCCGCCCAGGCCGCCAGCTTTGACTGCGACAAGGCCCGCGGCCCGGACGAAAGGGCGGTCTGCGCCGACCGCTCGTTGAACGACAAGGATGTGAAGATGTCGGTGCTCTACGACATCAACCGCCACACCCTGGCCATGGGCGGGCGCGGCGCGTTGCAGGACGCCCAGCAGGCTTGGCTGCGCGAGCGCCG
>JAQGIN010000015.1 GCA_028291125.1 Caulobacter sp. | reverse complement strand
TCCTGCATATCGTCGAGACGAGCCGCATGCCCGAGCCTAGGCGCGGCGCGCTGGACCACATGGCTTTCTTCGCCCGCGATTTCCAGGCGGTGGCCGAACGGCTCGTGGCGGCGGACCTGACCTATCGGGTGATCCGGACGCCGCGGCCGTTCAGCTTTTGGCAGGTGTTCTTGTTCGATCCCAACGGCGTCGAGGTCGAACTCGATTTCGCTCCGGAAGAGACGCCGCCCCTAGATTGGAAGGCCAGGGCCGGCCTGGGCGATCGTTGACGGCCCTGGTCGATCAGGTCAGGGCGGCGGTCAGGCGGCGGCCGGCGTCGCGCAAGGCGACGCCGATCTCATCAAGCGCGCCTTCCTCATGCTGACCCAAAAGCATGACGCCGACGATGCTGAAGGCCACGTCTCCCGCCCGGTCGAACACCGGCGCCGCGATCGTCTGCACGCCCCTGGTGAAATAGCCCTGATCGCTAGCCCATCCACACTTCTCGGCGGCCTCGACCTGATCCCAGTAGTCCTCGAACGTCAGGGGCGTCTGCCAGCGCAGGGCCTTGAAGGCGGCCTTCAACTCCTTGCGCGTCCAGCCCAGGTGAGGCGCCATGATCCGGCCGGTCGCCGCCATCAGCACAGGCAGGCGCTGGCCCTCCGCCATTTCGATCCGGACATTCGCCGGACTGGGCACGCTCTTGACCAGAACGATCTTGTCGGGCCCGAGACGTTTCCACAGGGTCACGGTGATATTGAACCGGTCGGCGAGGTCGCGCATCTGCGGCATGGCGGCGGCGACGCGTTGGCCTTCGGTCAACAGGTTTCCCACCAGCGTCGTCAAGCCAACGCCAACGGAATAGGTTTTGGCGACCGGGTCGAACTCGACAACGTCCTCCAGCACCAGGGTGCGTAGGATGTTGAAACAGGTGCTGGCGTTGAGCTCCAGGCTCCGCGAAATCGTCACCGATCGCGTCGGCCCGCCCGCTTCGACCAGAAATTTCAGGATCCGGATCGCATTGGCCGCTGGTTTGACGATGACCATCTTCTCGGAAACATCGGTCAAGGCCGCGTCCAGCCCCTCCGCGTCATCGCGCGTCACCGTGCCCACTGCTGATCGCGCCATGCGCTCTCCACCTTCGACGAACCACCGCCACACCAACGCAATTCACTATCAGAATCACGCTGAAAGCGAAATATGGCCTTCGCCATTCAAACGTAGCATTCATTCTGGTGCCCAAATCGCATTCCGCATAGCGCGATCTGCAAAACAGTCGGGAACAAGCCTTGGTGGAAAATCGCGTCGCGCGCTGCAGGGGCTGCCGGATCGGCGAAAGACCGTGCCGCTTTGGCGCCGACGCCTTCGACGCGATTTCGCCGGATGAGGGCGTCGCGCGCGTGACCTGCCCCGCCGATTTCGATGGCGGTCCCGAGGTGGCGCATGGCGGCTGGATCGCGGGCGTCTTCGACGACGCCCTCGGGCGGTTTCTCAGCCATGGGGGCATAAAGAGCGTGACCTCCACGCTTTCGGTGAGTTTCCTGATGCCGGTTCCAGTCGAGCGGCCGCTCATCCTGAGGACGCGGATCGTGTCGCGCGAGGGGCGCAGGATAATGATGTCGGGAAGCTTGCGACTGGAGGGTGAGGTCCAAGATCGCGCCACGGCCGAGGGCGTCTGGGTCGAGAGAAGGCCCGATCACTTCGAGCGACATCGCGCCCAGATATCCGGCGATCGCTCTGAATCGCCGTAGCGCCTGACCCGTTCGCACCGGGCCAGGGCGCGAGGCGATCCCGTCAGAAGGCGTCGACGAGGGCGTCTTCCATGGATCGGGGCGGACGGCCCGAAAGCCTCTCGATATCGCCGGTGACGATGTCAAATCCGCCATCGACGAAGCCCTGCCGGATGGACAGGGCGACCTCGACGACGTGTGGCGGCAGGCCGGCTTGACTAAAACCAAGGCGCAGCGCGTCGACCGTCAAGGCGATGGCGTCCAAGGGCCTTCCGCTCAACCTCGACACCAAGGCGACCCGCTCGGCGACGGACCAGGCGCGAGGTCCAGTCCCGGTATAGATAGCCCCGTCGTGGCCCGCATCGGCCAACAGCCCGGCGGCGGCGGCGGCCAGATCGGCGCGAGAAACGAAAGCGACCTTGTTTTCGCCCAGCCCGACCAAGGAGCCTTGGTCCAGCGCGCGCCGCGCCTCGTCGGCGAAAGACTCCACGTAGTAGTTCATGCGCAGCACGCTCCAGCTGGCCGCCGTGCGCATCAGATGCTGTTCCGCGGCGAAATAGGACGCCCAGACGTCGGGCTCCGGCCGCGCCCTGACGCCCGACGAGGACATGAAGGCCACATGCTTGACCCCGGCCTGGTTCGCCGCATCGATAGCCGCGATGTTCTGCCGCGCCCGCTGACCGGGCGCGAGCGCCGTCGTCGGAATG
Organism: Caulobacter sp.; assembly: GCA_028291125.1. GTDB lineage: Bacteria > Pseudomonadota > Alphaproteobacteria > Caulobacterales > Caulobacteraceae > Caulobacter. Next base: position 710 of record JAQGIN010000015.1, on the reverse strand, counting down.
ATCAACAGGCGCTCAAGGCCGTCGTAGGCGACGGCAAGGCTCTCAGGCTGATCGTAGTCGCCAAAGCGCGCCTCGGGCGCCGTCACCTCCGTTGGGGTGCGCGATATGCCGACAACCTCGACGCCGCCGCGCCGCAGGAGATGGTCGACGACGCCCGCCCCCAACTTGCCGCTCGCACCGCTGATCCCGATCTTCATAAGCACTTCCCCCGCGCACGCGACCAACGCTTCTAGAATATGATTCCAATACAAGAATATTGATCAACCCTTCAAGCCCGGCCGCCCGCCCCGTCCTGGATCGGCCCTAGACCTCCTTGATCGGAATCGACGTGTCGGCCAGACGACCAGGGTCCACCTCACGGCGCGAGGCCAGCCACTGGCGCCCGATCATGAACTCTGGAGGGCTGTTGACCGCCTCCACGGCCTGAACACGACCTTCGCAGAGGTGGAACAGGGCGAACTTCCGGGCCGCAGGATCGCCGCGCAACACGACTTGGTCGACATCGAATGGCAGCCCCCCGATCTGGAGCTTGATGTCGTACTGATCGGACCAGAACCAGGGCGTCTCGGGCTTGGGGTCGGGAGCCCCGACAATGGCGGCCGCGGCCTGTCGCGCTTGCTCAAGGGCGTTGGGGACGCTCTCCAGACGCAGGGTTCTGCCATAGAGCGCCATTGGCCGGCGCGTTACGTCCCCAATGGCGAAGATGCGGG
>JAQGIN010000510.1 GCA_028291125.1 Caulobacter sp. | reverse complement strand
CGGCGTTCCAGGGCGTGGATCAGGGCGTAGATCGACGAGGTGGCGAACGGGCTGCCGCCGACCAGCAGGCTGTGGAACGACAGCGCCTGGCGGACGTGCTCGTCCTTCACATAGGTCGCCACCTTGTCATAGACGCTGCGCCAGGCCTGCAGCTTCATCAGGGCCGGGGCGTTGGCGATCATGCTGGAGAAGTCGAGGAACGGCACAGCGCCCAGCTCGACATAGCCCTTCTGGTAGAGCTCTTCCGAATAGGCGTGGAAGCGGCGATAGCCCTCGACGTCGGCCGGATTGCGGGCGGCGATCTGGCGGTCGAGCTCGGCCTGGTCGTTGACATAGTCGAAGACGTCGCCGTCCTCCCAGCACAGCCGGTAGAACGGATCGACCGAGATCAGCTCGACATAGTCCTCGATCCTGCGGCCGCTCAGCGCGAACAGTTCTTTCAGGCAGTCGGGATCGGTGATCACCGTCGGGCCGGCGTCGAAGGTGAAGCCCTCGTCCTGCCAGACATAGGCGCGGCCGCCGGGGCGCTCGCGGCCCTCGATCACCGTGGTCTGAAAGCCGGCGCTCTGCAGACGGATGGCCAGGGCCAGCCCGCCGAAGCCCGCGCCGATCACCGCCGCCTTGGGAGCCGAGGAGGAGGGGGTGGTCATGCGTCGTGTCTCCCGAGCGCCGAGCGCTCACTGATACAGCCGAGCGCCGCGGCGATCGGCACCGGCGGCTTGCCGATCAAGATCCGGGCCCGGTCCCAGACGGTCAGCCGCGCCGCGTAGAAGCGCTGAACGAGCGGGGCGGGCAGGCGGTAGAAGCGTTCCAGCACCGTGTAGCGCCGCTCCGGCGCGCAGGCCAGGAACAGCATGCGGTTGATCAGCCGAAAGAAGCCGCGGTCGCGCCAGGCGGCCTTCGACTGGGCCTCGGCGCGGGCCCGGACGACGGCGCTGCTCAGCACCGGGAGGGCGGCGATCGCCTCGGCCAGGCGGGCGGCGTCGGGCAGGGAATAGCCGGTGGTCGGCTGGAACAGGGCCGCGCCCAGCCCCACCTGGGCGACGCCCGGCGGGGTGGCGCGCCAATAGGCGTCGATGTCGCCGGCCAGGGCGATCGGCAGCACGCCGTCCTCCTCGCGCTCGACGGCCTCGATCGTCCAGCCCTGGGCGGCGGCGTAGTCGGCGATGGCGGTGCGCAGATCGGCGTGGTCGAGCTCGGGACCGTCGCTGTAGCGGGTGTCCTCGATCAGCAGCCGCTTGGCGTCGAGCGGCAGCACATAGAGGAAGCGGTAGCCGTCGTGCTGCGGCACGGTGGCGTCCATGACGATCGGCCGGGTCAGGCCGTGCGGCGCGGCCAACTTCACGCCCTGGCCGAGGAATTTCTGCCAACCCAAGGAAAGATCATGGCTTTTGCGAGGGCCGCGGCCGTCGATCACCGTCTCGGCGGTGATCCGCCGGCCGTCGCCGAGCACCACATGGTCGGGGCCGACGAAGGCGACGCCGGCGTTCAGCCACAGGTCCTCGCCCAGCGCCGCCTCGACCGCTTGGCGCAATCGCTCGGAGGTGATGGCGCGATATGGCGTCGCCAGCTCGCGGACGTGGCCGGGAAAGCGCACCGTGTAACCGTCCCAGCGATGGACGATCAGCGGGGCCAGCCAGGCGTCGATGGCCGGGCTGACATCGGTCTGGAAATGGCACCAGGTGTGCTCGCCGCCGACCTGGGGTCCGCGCTCCAGCATCAGCACCTTGAGCGCCGGCCGCAGCGCCTTCAGCCTCAGGGCGATGAGGCCGTTGGCCAGTCCGCCGCCCACCAGGACGACGTCGGCCCGCGCGGAGAGCGACGGGGATTCCATGTCCTGGCTCTAGCATGATTGCCCGGCCGCCACGCCAGCGTTGCGCGCGCGATGCGCAGCGGTTAGGGACGGCCAACCCCGGAGACGCGCCATGGCCGAAGCCAAGATCATCGATGGAAAAGCCTATGCGGCGGCGCTGCGCGGGCGGATCGCCGAGGAGGTCGCGAGCCTCAAGGCCCAGCATGGCCTGACCCCCGGCCTGGCCGTGGTGCTGGTCGGCGAGGATCCGGCCAGCCAGGTCTATGTCCGCAGCAAGGGCGAGCAGACCCAAGCCGCGGGGATGTATTCGGAGACCCACCGCCTGGCGGCCGACACCTCTCAGGCCGACTTGCTGGCCCTGGTCGCCAAGCTGAACGCCGATCCGAAAATCCACGGCCTGCTGGTGCAGTTCCCGGTGCCCGACCACATCCGCCAAGCCGACGTGGTGGCGGCGATCTCGCCCGACAAGGACGTCGACGGCCTGACGGTGATCAACGCCGGCCGCCTGGCCAGCGGCCTGCCGGCCCTGACCTCGTGCACGCCGCTGGGCTGCCTGATGCTGCTGAAGGACACCCTGGGCGACCTGAGCGGCAAGCGGGCCGTGGTGCTGGGCCGCTCCAATCTGATGGGCAAGCCGATGGCCCAGCTGCTGCTGGCCGCCGACTGCACGGTGACCATCGCCCATTCGCGCTCCAAGGATCTGCCGGCCCTCTGCCGCGAGGCCGACATCCTGGTGGCGGCGGTGGGCCGGGCCGAGATGGTCAAGGGCGACTGGATCAAGCCGGGGGCGACGGTGATCGATGTCGGCATCAGCCGCTTCCCGTCGCGCGATCCGGTGGCCGCCGCCGCCGGCAAGACCCGGCTGGTCGGCGACGTGGCCTTCGACGAGGCCAAGGCCGTGGCCGGGGCGATCACCCCGGTGCCGGGCGGGGTGGGGCCGATGACCATCGCCTGCCTGCTGGCCAACACCGTCAGCGCCGCCAAGCGCCTGCACGGGATCGACGCCTGATGCGGGCCGTAGCCGTCGTCCTGCTGCTGGCCGTGGCCTTGGCGGGCTGCGGCGAGACGATCCCGCCGGCCCCGACGCCGGCCCAGGCCCTGATGCTCAAGCCGGCCGATCCCAGGCTGGCCGACCTGTACGAGACCGCCTGCAAGGCCTGCCACGCCATCCCCGGGACCGGGGCGCCGCTGGTCCACGACCGCGCCGCCTGGGATCCGCGCTGGAAGCAGGGCGAGGCCGTGCTGCTCGACCACACCATCCAGGGCTACAAGGCGATGCCGGCGCTGGGCCAGTGCGTGGCTTGCGCCCCGGCCGATTTTCAAGGCCTGATACGGTTCATGGCGGGGCGCGAAGACCCCGCGTCCTAGGGCGGGGCGATCGATGATCTCCAGGCGAACGGCGCTGATCGCCGGCGGCGCGACCGTGACCACCGCCGCCGCCCTGGCGGGGGGCGGCTATCTGGTCGCCACCCACGACAAGCCCGAGCCGGCCTCGCCGCCCTCGACCGACGCCCAGGGCCGATTGCTGTGGCGCAACTGGTCGGGCGTGCAGCACGCCTATCCCGCCGCCCGCCTGGCCCCGCGCGACGAGGGCGAGCTGATCGCCGCCCTGAAGACCGCCGTCGCCCCCATCCGCCCGGTCGGGGCCGGCCATTCGTTCACCGCCCTGGCCCCGACCTCGGGAACGCTGCTGTCGCTCGACGCCATGGCCGGCCTGGTCGGCTGGGAGGGGACCGAGGCGGTGGTGCGGGCCGGCACCCGGCTGGGGGCCCTGGGTCCGATCCTGGCCGCCAAGGGCCGGGCGATGGCCAATCTGCCCGACATCAACAAGCAGGCCCTGGCCGGGGCCCTGGCCACCGGCACCCACGGCGCCGGCGCGCGGCTGAAGGCGCTGCACGGCGACGTCACCGGCCTGCGGCTGGTGACGCCCGAGGGGCGGGTGATCGACTGCGACGCCGACCACGAGGCCGATGTCTTTCAAGCGGCCAAGGTGTCGCTGGGATCGCTGGGGGTGATCACCCAGGTGCGGCTGGCGACCACCGTTAACCGCCGCTTGCGTCGCCGGGTGTGGATCGAGCCGTTCGACGTCGCCCTGAGCCAGGCCGAGGCCCGCTGGGCCCGGCATCGCAATTTCGAGATCTACGCCGTGCCGTTCACCGATCTGGCGGTCAATATCAGCCACGACGAGACCGATGACCCCGCCGAGGCCCGCGGGCCCGATCAAGACACCGCCTTCCTCGAGGCGCTGCGGGCCTTACGCAACCTGCTCGGCTTCGCCCCGCCGCTGCGCAAGGCCGCCGCCCGCGCCCTGCTGTCGGGACTGAAGCCCGAGACGGCGGTCGACGAGGGCTGGAAGCTGCTGTCGACCGAACGGCCGGTGCGCTTCAACGAGATGGAGTTCCACCTGCCCGCCGAGGCGCAACTGATCGCGATCCGCGAGGTGGTGGCGGCGATCGAGAAGCACCGGCCCGACGTGTTCTTCCCGATCGAGCTGCGGCGTATCGCCCCCGACGACGCCTGGCTGTCGCCGTTCCAGGGCGAGCCGCGCGGCTCGGTGGCGGTGCACGCCTATTACAAGGACGACTTCGCCTTCCTCTACACCCTGATCGAACCGATCTTCCGCCGCCATGGCGGCCGGCCGCACTGGGGCAAGCTGCACAGCCTGGGCGGCGATCAGTTGGCGGCGCTCTATCCGCGCTGGAAGGACTTCCTGGCGGTGCGGGCGGGACTGGACCCGGGCGGGCGGATGCTCAACCCGTATCTGAAGGGGCTGTT
>JAQGIN010000496.1 GCA_028291125.1 Caulobacter sp. | reverse complement strand
GGAAGATCACGTCGCGGGCGTGCGGGCCGGCCGCCTGCAGGGCGCGGGCCACCTCCAGCGCCGCGGCGACGCCGGCCGCGTCGTCGGCGGCGCCGGGGGAGTTGGGCACCGAGTCGTAGTGGCTCATCACCAGCACGGCGGGGGCGTCGCGGTCGTTACCCGGCGCGACGGCCATCAGGTTCTGCACGGCGCCGGCCGAGACGAAGCGCGGATTCCTCGCCGGGTACAGGCCCTCGCCCGGCCGCACCGACACCTCCAGGCCCAGGGCCGTGGCGCGGGCCAGCAGGTGATCGCGCACCCCGGCGCTTTCGGTCGAGCCGATCGGGTGCGGCTTCTGGGCGATGGCCCGGACGTCGACCAGGGCCCGCTGGGCGGAGAAGGCGCTCTGCGGCGCGTCGGCGGCGACCGGGGCCGGGGTGCGCTGGCTGACCGCGCCCAGGGCCAGGCCGACCACCAGGCAGATCCAAAAGCCGAAGAGTCTGATCGCCCGCATCGCTCGCCCGTCCGCGCGATCTCACATCGCGATTCCTCGGCAAGGTGGTCGGGACCGCCGCCGGCGGCAACGAAAAAAGGCGGCCCGGTTTCCCGGGCCGCCCGCTTCCGGTCGAAGGCGTGGATCGCGAAGACCGCGATCCCGCTCCGTTCCGGCTAGAACTTCGACCGCAGCGTCACCCCGTAGGTGCGCGGCGCGCCGAGGAAGGCGTCATAGGTGATGGTGTCATTGGCCGGCACATAGGTGGCGCTGGTGGCGCTGAGGCCCGACGAGCCCTGCAGCGTGCCGTTGAAGGCGACCTGGGCGTAGTTCTCGTCGAACAGGTTCTGGCCCCACAGCTCGACGGTCCACTTGTCGTCCGCCGCGCCGACGCCGATCCGCGCGTTGACCACGGTGAAGGCCTTTTGCAGCTTCGGCGGGAACAGGTCGGACCCGGTGTTGTATTCCGACGAGTACTTGGCGCCGACATTGAAGCGGGCCTTCAGGCTGTCGCCCACCGGGGTCTCGTAGGTCAGCGAGCCGGAGGCCGAATATCGCGGCGCCAGCGACAGGCGGCTGCCCGGCAGCAGGGCCAGGGCGTTGGTCGGGTCGTTGGGGACCTTCTGATCGCCGTACTCGGTCTTGGCGTAGGTGAAGCCGCTCTGCACCGACAGGCCGTGGACCGGGGTGAACCACAGGAAGTCGGCGTCGATGCCGCGCGAGGTCACTTCCGGGATCGAGCGCACCGCGAACGAGGTGCCCAGGAAGGTGTTGAGCTGGAAGTCGGTGAACTTCTGGTAGAAGCCGGTGACGTTCAGCAGCACCGTGCGGTTGAACAGGGTGTTCTTCACGCCGATTTCGTAGCTGTCGACGAACTCGGCCGGGAACGAGGTGTCGAGGATCGGCAGCACGCCCTGGCCGCCGCTGGGCAGGCCGTTCGACGACTGGGTGCGGTCCAGATTGTAGCCGCCGCCCTTATAGCCGCGCGCGAACGAGGCGTAGGTGAAGACCTCGGGCGAGAAGCGGTACGACGCCTTGATGGTGCCGCTCCATTCCTTGTCCGAGCGCTTCTGGGTGGTGCCGCGGCCGTTGAACAGCGGGTTGGCCCAGGGCAGGCAGAGATTGCCGACGATGGTCGGGGTGGCCGCCGCGCCGACGATGCCGGCGATGCGGGCCTGGCCGGCCGGGGTGAGGGCGATGCCGCAGCCGACGCCGCCGTCGCTGGTGGTCTGGAAGGTGTCGAGCTTCTTGTCTTCCGAGGTGTAGCGCAGGCCCGCGGTGATATCGAAGGCGTCGGTCACGTGCCAGGTGTCGTTGGTGAACAGGGCGACGGTCTTGGCGCGCTGGTTGTAGCTGTCGTGCAGGCCCTGGCCGGCCGTGAAGGTGGTGTTGGGCGCGCGACCGGTCAGGGCGGCGACGAAGTTGGCGACCCCGGCCGGATTGGCGGCTGAGCGCGACAGCAGGCGGCCCAGATATTGCTCGTAGTCGCTGCCGTAGAGGAAGTTGGCCTTGCTATCGAGCCGCTCGTCGGCGAGGAACGCGCCCACCAGCCAGTCGAGCTTGCTGGTCTGGCCGGCCAGACGCAGCTCCTGGGTGTAGGTGGTGAACTCGCTGTAGTTGCTGCCGTCCTTGACCCGATAGGCCAGGTCGGCGGTGGTGAAATCGGAGTCCTGGCCGTTGTCGGTGCGCCAGTTGCGGATCGCCGAGATCGAGGTCAGTTGGCCCCACGGCAGGTCGATATTGCCTTCCAGCGAGACGCCCTTGTCCACGACGCCCGACGGCGCGCCGCGGTTGGAATAGGCGATCCGATCATAGGGCTTGGCGGTGGTGGCCAGGCCGACGCCCGGCGCGGCCAGGATGTTGAGGATGGCGGCGGTCGGGCCGCTGCGCAGCTGCACGGCGCCGCAGCAGTTCTCGTCGCGCTTGGTGTAGTCGGCGATCACCTTGAAGGTCGCCTCGTCATTGGGCACGAACAAGAGCTGGCCGCGGACGGTGTAGAAGTTCTGGTCGGCGTCCTGGTCGCGATGGCTGGGGCCCTTGCCGTTGACGACGTCGTTGAAGCCGTCACGCTCGCGGGCGGCCACGTACAGGCGGCCGGCCAGGGTTTCGCCGATCAGCGGACCGGTCACCGAGGCGGCCACGCCCTTGGCGTTATAATTGCCGAAGGTCAGCTCGCCGTTGCCGCCGAAGGCGAACTCCGGCTCCTTGGTGACGATGTTGATGACGCCGGCCGAGGTGTTCTTGCCAAACAGCGTGCCCTGCGGGCCCTTGAGCACCTCGATGCGCTCCATGTCGCCCAGGTCGCCGAACGACACGCCGTTGCGCGGGCGGTAGACGCCGTCGATGACGATGCCGACCGAGGATTCCAGGCCGGGATTGTCGCCGACCGTGCCGACGCCGCGGATGCGGGCGGTGGTCGAGGCTTCCGAGGTGGTCGAGGTCACGGTCAGGCCGGGGGTCAGGATCGTCAGGTCCTTGATGTCCCGAACGCCGGTGTCCTGCAGCAGCTTGGCCGAGATGGCGGTGACCACCACCGGCACGTCCTGCAGGTTCTGCTCCCGCTTCTGGGCGGTGACGACGATGCTGTCGACGGTGGGGGTGTCGGTGGGTTGGGTCTGGGCCTGGGCGACGCCAGCGGCGGACAGACCCGCGAGGACGGCGAAGGACGCCGTGCCGCGGAGCACCTGGGTAAAGCGCATTTCCTACCTCGGTCTGTTATGACGCGAGCGCTTGCATCGCCCACGTCTGTTGTTTGGTCTTAATCCGAACATTCGTTCGAATTGACGTCCCAGGATTAGGGGCGGCTTTGCGTCAGATCAAGCGGAAAGCCTTATTTTCCTGGGATCCCCGGGGGTTCGCCGAGGCCTGTCGCTTCTACGCAACAGGCCGCTCCCGGACATACGCCAGGTTCTGAAAGCCCGCCGACTTGCGTCGCGGCCGCGTCGGGCTCATCTGGCGTCCATGCCCGTCTCCGCCGCCTA
>JAQGIN010000490.1 GCA_028291125.1 Caulobacter sp. | reverse complement strand
TGAAGATCGTCTGGGAGGAGATCCTGGCGCGGTTCCCGAAGATCGAGGTGATGGGCGAGCCGAGGCGGGTCTTTTCCAGCTTCGTGAAGGGCTATGAGAGCCTGCCGGTGCGGATTCCCGAGCGGGTTTGATTTCCCTCTCCCTCTGGGAGAGGGTTTTTAAGCTAGGTCGGCGATCTCCTCGTCCGTCAGGTCCCCCGGCACCACCGTCACCGGCAGCTTGCGGCCGCTCCAGCCGACGCCTTCCTTGGCCACGGCGCTGACCAGCGGCCCCGGCCCGCGGCCGCCGACCGCCGAGGCCAGGATCAGGATCTTGATGCCGGGGTCGGCGGCCACCGCCGCCCGCACCGCCGCCCGGGTGTTCTCGGCGTGCTTGATGAGGAATTCCGGCGGCGCGCCGGTCTCGTCGACCACCTGCTGGGCCAGCATCTGCAGCACGGTCTCGGCCTCGGCCCGCTCCTGGCGCTCGATCTCCTCGCGCACCCCGCTCCAGTGCTCGAACACCGCCGGCTCGATGACCCGCAGCAGGGCCACGTGGCCGCCGGTCGAGCGCGCCCGGCGGCAGGCGTAGCGCAGGGCGGCCTGGAACTCCGGGCTGTCGTCGGCGATGACGAGGAACTTGCGCGGCGAGCGGGCGACGGGATCGGTCATCGGCGGAGGATGGGGGCGGGCCGGCCGCGAGGCAAGCGGGGCGCTCAGGCCCCCCAGAACCCCACCAGCTTGCGGACTTCCGCCACCGTTGGCGCGGCGGTCTCGCGGGCCTTGGCCGCGCCGGCCGCCAGGATACGGTCGAGCTCGGCCGGGTCGGCCAGCAAGGATCGCATCCGCTCGCCGACCGGGGCCAGCTTGTCGACCGCCAGGTCGGCCAGGGCCGGCTTGAAGCTGCCGAACCCCTGGCCGGCATAGTCGGCCAGAACCTCGGCCTTGGTCCGCCCGGCCAGGGCCGCGAAGATGCCGACCAGATTGTCGGCTTCCGGCCGTGTCGCCAGCTCCTCCAGGGTTTCCGGCAGCGGCTCGGGGTCGGTGCGGGCCTTGCGGACCTTCTGGGCGATGGCGTCGGCGTCGTCGGTCAGGTTGATGCGCGAATAGTCCGACGGGTCTGACTTGCTCATCTTGGCCGAGCCGTCGCGTAAGGACATCACCCGCGCGCCCGGGCCCTGGATCAGCGGCTCGGGCTGGGGGAAGAAGTTCGGAGCGGCGAAGTCGTGGTTGAACTTGGCGGCGATGTCGCGGGTCAGCTCCAGGTGCTGCTTCTGATCCTCGCCGACCGGCACGTGGGTGGCCTTGTAGATCAGGATGTCGGCGGCCTGCAGCACCGGATAGGTGTAGAGGCCGACGCTGGAGCGCTCCTTGTGCTTGCCGCTCTTCTCCTTGAACTGGGTCATGCGGTCGAGCCAGCCGAGGCGGGCGACGCACTGGAAGATCCAGGCCAGTTCGGCGTGCTCGGGCACCGCCGACTGCGGGAAGATCGTCGCCTTGGCCGGATCGAGGCCGGCGGCCAGATAGGCGGCGGCGATCTCGCGGGTCTGCTGGGCCAGTAGGGCCGGGTCCTGCCAGACGGTGACGGCGTGCAGGTCGGCGACGAAGATGAAGGTGTCCATCTCGTGCTGCAGCCGGGCGAACTTCACCAGGGCGCCGAGATAGTTGCCCAGGTGCAGGGCCCCGGACGGCTGCACGCCGGAGAGCACGCGGGTCGGGCCCGCATAGGGGACGGGGGTGGGGTCGGTCATGGCTTCAGCCTTGGATCGTGCGATGGGACTGGCGGGCGCTGGCGCGCGATCCGCGCCGGAAAGCGCGGACGGATCGGATCAGCCGCGCCATCGGGGCGCGAAGAAGGGTCCGCTCATAGCCATGAACGCTGGTTAGCGCTCCGACGCCTCGACGGCAAGCCGCCTCAGGCGGTCTTGCCCCGGCGGCGCAGCGCCGTTCGCGCCTCGGCCAGGGTGACGCCGCCGAAGGCCAGCAGCAGGGCCGGGTACAGCAGGGCCGCCGCCGCGCAGGTGGCGAGGATGGCGATCTCCTTGGCGCCGATGGCGCCGAGCAGCCGCAGATGGGCCATCGGAGCCTCGATCAACGGCCGATAGTGCGACACGGCGCCCAGCGCCAGGCCGAGCACCAGGCTGGCGGCGACGACCCGGATCAGCTTGCCCACGGCCTTGGCGCCGGGGCGGTAGTGGCGGCGGCGGGCCAGAGTGACGACCATCTGGCCGACATTGGTCCACGAGGCGATGGCGGTGGCGGCGGCGATGCCCGGCACGCCCATCACCTGGAACAGGGTGACCCCGAGCACGACATTGACCACCACCGAGATCAGGGCGAAGCGCATCGGCGACTTGGTGTCGTGGCGGGCGAAGAAGGCGGGCGACAGGATGCGCAGCAGCACGAAGGCCGGCGTCGCCAGGCCGTAGAACAGCAGCACGGCGGCGGTGGCGTGGGCGTCGTAGCTGTTGAACACCCCGCGGGTGAACAGGCCGTCGATCAGGAAATAGGGGATGCTGACCAGGGCGGCGGCGGCCGGCAGGGTCAGGGCCATGGCGAACACCACCGCCTGGTCCATGGCGGCCTGGGCCTCGGACTCGTCGTCGGCCTGCACCGCCCGCGACAGCCGCGGCAGCAGGGCGACCCCGATCGCCACCCCGACCAGGCCCAGCGGCAGCTGGTACAGCCGGTCGGCGGTGGCCAGCCACGAGCGCGCGCCGTTCACATGGCTGGCGAGGATGGTCGAGACGAAGACGTTCAGCTGCGAGGCGCTGGCGGCGATCGCCCCGGGCACGGCCAGGCTCAGCAGGGTCTTGATCTCGGGCGTCAGCCTGGGCAGCCGCCA
>JAQGIN010000476.1 GCA_028291125.1 Caulobacter sp. | reverse complement strand
CGCGCTACAAGGTCTATATCATCGACGAAGTGCACATGCTGTCGACGGCGGCGTTCAACGCCCTGCTGAAGACGCTGGAAGAGCCGCCGCCGCACGCCAAGTTCATCTTCGCCACCACCGAGATCCGAAAAGTTCCGGTGACCATCCTGTCGCGCACCCAGCGCTTCGACCTGCGTCGGGTCGAGCCCGACGTGCTGATCAAGCATTTCAGCCGCATCGCCGAGGCGGAAGGAGCGCGGGTCGACGAGGACGGCCTGGCCCTGATCGCCCGCGCCGCCGAGGGGTCGGTCCGCGACGGCCTGTCCCTGCTCGACCAGGCCCTGGTCCAGGCCGAGCGCGGCCAGACGGTCGGGGCGGCGGTGATCCGCGACATGCTCGGCCTGGCCGATCGCGCCCAGACCATCGCCCTGTTCGAGGCGGTGATGAGCGGCAAGGCGGCCGACGCCCTGGAAGGCTTCCGGGCCCTGTGGGGTTTCGGGGCCGATCCGGTGGTGGTCATGCTCGACCTGCTCGACCACTGCCACGGCGCCTCGGTGGCCAAGGCCCTGGGTCCCGACGCCCTGACCCTGCCCAAGGAGCAGGCCGCGCGGCTGGCCTCGGTCGGGGCCCAGACCTCGGCCGGCACCCTGGCGCGGCTGTGGCAGATGCTGCTTAAGGCCCATGACGAGGTGCGCCGCGCCCCCGACGCCGCCGCGGCGGCCGAGATGGCGCTGATCCGCCTCTGCTACGCGGCCGACCTGCCGGGGCCGGAAGAGGCGCTGAAGGCTCTGCGCGACGGTTCGCCCGTGGCCAGCGGCGCCGGCCCCAGCGGCGGTGGCGGCGGCCAGACCGGCGGCGGAAGCGTCAACGCCCAGGCCCGGATGATGGCCTCGCCGCAGCCCGCCGCCCAGACGACGCCGGTGCTGTCGTCGTTCGAGGACGTCATGGCCCTGATCGTCGCCAAGCGCGATGTCGGCCTGCGCCTCGATGTCGAGCAATATGTCCGGCCGATCAGTTTCCGGCCCGGGGCCATCACCTTCGAGGCCGCGCCCGGCGCGCCCGGCAACCTGGCCGGCCGACTGGTGCGGGCCCTGAAGGAATGGACCGGCCAGCCCTGGCTGGTGGCGGCCGAGGGCGGCGGCGGGGCCGAGAGCCTGATCGAGCGCCAGAAGCGCGAGGAGCGCGAGGCCCGAGCCGAGATCCTCGCCGACCCGTTCGTCAAGTCGGTGATGACCGCCTTTCCGGGCGCCGAGATCGTCGAGATCCGCAAGCTGCTGACGCCGCAGATCGCGCCGATCGAGCCGGACGACGACGAAGGTTAGGATATGGGACGGTTGCGGTCTTGGCCCGAAACCCCCGTCCTTCGACAAGCTCAGGATGAGGGTTTCTACGCGGGCTCAGTAGACCTCATCCCGAGCTTGTCGAAGGACGAGGTCGGCCCCACGGTGTCGATGAAGTTGGAGTTGATGCGATGAAAGATCTCGGCGGCCTGATGAAGCAGGCCCAGGCCATGCAGCAGAAGCTGGCCGACGCCCAGGCGCGGCTGGCCGAAACCTCGGTCGAGGGCGCGTCCGGCGGCGGCATGGTCACCGTCACCCTGAAGGGCACCGGCGAGCTGGCCGGCGTGGTCATCGACGAGAGCCTGCTGGTCCCCGGCGAAGGCGAGATCCTCGCCGACCTGATCGTCGCCGCCCACGCCGTGGCCAAGACCAAGCTCGACGCCAAGCAGGCCCAGCTGATGCAGGAGGCCGCCGGGCCGATGGCCGGCATGATGGGCGGTCTGCCCGGGATGAAGTTCTAGGGCCTCGCCCGCCGCCTGAGGAGATCGCCGTGCTCACGCCGTTGTCCGCCGCCGTCGCGGCCCTGCTGTCGCTGACCGCCGCCTCCGCGGCCCATGCCGACGCCCTGCCCGCCGATCTCGTCGCCGCCGCCCACGCCTATGACGCGGCCCAGGTCGATGGCGACCGGGCGGCGCTCGAACGGCTGGTGGCCGACGACTATGTGCTGGTGAACGGCGCGGGGGTCGTGCAGTCCAAGGCCGAGCTGATCCGCGACTATGTCGCTCCGGGCTTCAAGCTCGACCCGTTCCAGATCGAGGCCCCGGTCGAGAAGGCCTGGGGCGACGCCGCCATCCTCGGCGGCCGCGTGAAGATGACCGGCACGGACGGCGGCCAGCGCTTCAGCCTGGTCGTGCGCTTCGTCGACACCTGGGCCAAGCGCGACGGGCGCTGGCGGGTGGTCTATTCCCAGGTCACCCGGGTGGCGACGCCCTGATGGCCGCCTCCGCCGGACCCGAGATCGAGCGGCTGATCGCCCTGCTGTCCAAGCTGCCGGGCCTGGGCCCGCGATCGGGCCGGCGCGCGGCGCTGGCGCTGTTGAAGAAGCGCGACACCCTGCTGGCCCCGCTGGCCGCCGCCCTGGCCGACGCCCAGGCCAAGGTGCGCACCTGTTCGGTCTGCGGCTCGCTCGATACGTCCGACCCCTGCGCCATCTGCAACGACCCGACCCGCGACGGCGCGCTGATCTGCGTGGTCGAGGAGGTCGGCTCGGTGTGGGCCATGGAGCGCGGCGGTTCGTTCAAGGGCCGCTACCACGTGATGGGCGGCCTGCTGTCGGCGCTGGACGGGGTCGGGCCCGAGACCCTGCGGGTCACCGAACTGACCGCCCGCGCCGCCGATGGCGTGGTGCGCGAGGTGATCCTGGCCCTGCCGGCCACGGTCGACGGCCAGACCACCGCCCATTATCTGGCCGACCGCCTGGCCGCCACCGGCGTGCCGGTGACCATGCTGGCCCGCGGCGTGCCGGTTGGCGGCGACCTCGACTGGCTCGACGACGGCACCATCGCCCAGGCCCTGCGGGCCCGGCGGCCGGCCTAGGGCGGGCGCCCATTCTCTGGGCGACGACGGCGGCGCGGCCTTTCGGCCCTTCGCGACGGCTGACAGTCCGGGTTTGTCGTGGCACCTTCGCCCGGCCACGCTTGGCGACCCTCGCCCGGCGGCGACCCTCCGAGGTGCTCCCATGACCGCGATCCCCGAAGACGACACCCCCGAAATCGAGGCCGAAGCCCCGCACGTCGCCAAGGTCGGCGTCGTCGACACCGGCCACAACGTCACCAGCTTCAACGACGAGCCGGTCAACGGCCTGATCGCCGACCTGGCGGACGGCGACGCCTGATCCACGGCCTTGCTGGCCGGCGGCTTTCGCCGTCGGCCGACTCCGTCTAAGAACGGAGCATGAACTTTTCCGCCCTGCTCGTCGTCGCCATCATCCTGGCGGTCGTGGCCGCCGCCGCCGTCCTCTGGGCCCTGGCGACCCAGGTCCGCGCCCGCCAGGCCGAACAAAAGGCCTGGGAGCTCAACGCCCGCCTGATCCAGGCCGACGAGCGGGCCCGTCTGCTGGAGGACCAGGCCGCCACCCAGGGCGAGCTGATCCGCGCCCAGGCCGCCCAGCAGGCGACCATGACCGCCAACACCGTCGCCGAGGCGCTGATCAAGCGGGCCGACGAGAACTTCAAGAGCCGCGAGGCCCTGTCGCAGCAGCGCCTGGAGGCGCAGCTAAAGCCGGTGGCCGACACCCTGGCCAAGTTCGAGGCCCAGGTGACGGCGGTGGAGAAGGCTCGCGCCGAGGAGACCGGCGGCCTCAAGGCCCAGATCACCGCCCTGATGGAGGCTTCGGTCGCCACCCAGTCCGAGGCCCGCAAACTGTCCGCGGCGCTTCGTCGCGGGGCCGGGGTCCAGGGCCGCTGGGGCGAACAGACCCTGCGCAACGTGCTGGAGGCCGCCGGCCTGACCAACCGCTTCGACTTCGAGGAGCAGTTCAGCCTCGACACCGAGGAGGGCCGCCGCCGGCCGGACGTCAAGGTGAAGATGCCGGGCGGGGCGGTGTTCGTCATCGACGCCAAGTGCTCGCTCAACGCCTTCCTGGAGGCTCAGGAGGCCGTCGACGACGCCGCGCGCGACGCCTGCATGATCCGCCACGCCGCCAGCGTCCGCGCCCACATGCAGGGGCTGTCGGCCAAGTCCTATTGGGATCAGTTCGCGTCGGAGGGCTCGCCCGACTTCGTGGCCATGTTCGTGCCCGGCGACGGTTTCCTGGCCGCGGCGCTGGACCGCCTGCCGGATCTGATGACCGAGGCCATGGACCGCCGGGTGCTGCTGGTCACCCCCACCACTCTGTTCGCCCTGTGCAAGGCGGTGGCCTATGGCTGGCGGGTCGAGGACCAGGCCAAGAACGCCGCCACCATCGTCGCCGTCGGCCGCGAGCTGTACAAGCGGGTGGCGGTGATGGGCGCCCACGCCGCGGCGGTGGGCAAGGCCCTAGAGCAGGCGGTGGGCAAGTACAACCAGTTCGTCGGCTCGCTGGAGAGCCAGGTCCTGACCCAGGCGCGGCGCTTCGAGGAGCTGTCAGGCGATCACGAGGGCAAGGAGATCGGCGAACTGGCGCCGGTGGAATCGGCCGTCCGGCCGCTCAACAAGCTGGCCAAGAGCGAGTCCCCCACCTTGACGGTCGGGAATGACGCCCCTACCTCATCCCCATCATGGCCCTCCGTCGCATCCTGACCGTAGACACCGCCGCCGACATGGCGGTGCTCAAGCAAATCTCCACCCCGGTTCCGGCGGTGACCGACGATCTGCGCGCCCTGATGGATGACATGCTGGAGACCATGTACGACGCCCCCGGCATCGGCCTGGCGGCCGTGCAGGTCGGCGAGCCGGTGCGGGTCATCGTCATGGACCTGGCCCGCGAAGGCGACGAGCCGGCCCCGCGCTACTTCGTCAATCCGGAGATCGTCGAGACCGGCGGCGAGCTGCAGGCCTATGAAGAAGGCTGCCTGTCGGTCCCCGAATATTATGACGAGGTCGAGCGCCCGTCGAAGGTCAAGCTGCGCTATCTGAACTATCAGGGCGAGGCGGTGGAGGAAGAGGCCGAGGGCCTGTTCGCCGTCTGCGTCCAGCACGAGATGGACCATCTCGAGGGCGTGCTGTTCATCGACCACCTGTCGCGCCTGCGCCGCGACCGCGCCATCGCCAAGGTCAAGAAGGCCGCCCGAGCGGCCTAGGGTCGTCGTTCAATTTAAAGCCGTCATCCCGGGCCTTGTGCCCGGGATCCCTCTGTCCGCCGCAAGGGCGGGTGGGGACGACGGCGCGCCGTCGTCGCGGCGTCTCACCTGCGGCTGAACCAGGGATCCCGGGCACAAGGCCCGGGATGACGGTGGTGGGGTGGTAGGCGAGAGCGGGCGAAGCCGCCCGCCTACTTCTTGGCGTCGTCCACCGCCTTGTCGAGCTTCTGGTCGGCCTTACGCGCCGCCACCTTGGTGTCGGCGGCGGCGTCCTTGGCGCCGGCCTCGATCTTGTCGCCGGCCCTCTCGGTGGCTTCGCCCGCCTTGCCGGCCGCGTCCTTCAGGTCGGAGCCGGCCTCCTTGGCGCCTGCCTTGAGATTGGGCCCGGCCTCCTTGGCGCGGTCCTTCAGCGCCGTGCCGGCCTGCTTGACGTCGGGGTCGTTGGCGATCTCGTGGGCGGCGTCGCGGATGTCCTGGCCGGCGGCCTGGGCGCCTTCCTTGATCTCTTTCGAGCGGGGATCGGAGCAG
>JAQGIN010000457.1 GCA_028291125.1 Caulobacter sp. | reverse complement strand
CCGACCCCGAATTCGTGCAGTTCCATCCCACCGCCATCGACATCGGCCGCGACCCCGCCCCCCTGGCCACCGAGGCCCTGCGCGGCGAGGGCGCGATCCTGGTCAACACCGACGGGACCGCGTTCATGGCCGGCTACCACCCGGCCGCCGAACTGGCCCCGCGCGACGTCGTCGCCCGCGCCATCCACGCCGAGCGCGCCGCCGGCCGCGGCGCCTTCCTCGACGCCCGCGCGGCGGTGGGCGAGCACTTCCCCACCGAGTTCCCGGCGGTGTTCGCCGCCTGCATGAGCGCGGGGATCGACCCTCGGATCGCCCCGATCCCGGTGACCCCGGCGGTGCATTATCACATGGGCGGCGTGGCCGCCGACCTGGACGGCCAGACCTCGCTGCCCGGCCTGCTGGCGGCCGGCGAATGCGCCGCCAACGGCGTGCACGGCGCCAACCGCCTGGCCTCCAACTCGCTGGTCGAGGCCGCCGTGTTCGGGGCGAGGGCCGGAGCCGCCGCGCGTGATCTGCCGCTGACAACCGCCGCCATCCCGTCCGCCGAGGCCGCCCCCGACCTGCCGGACGCCGCCCTGCAGGCCCTGCGCCGGGCGATGAGCCGCGACGCCGGGGTGATCCGCGACGCCGCCGGCCTGACCCGGCTGACGGCGCAGATCGACGCCCTGCAAGCCGCCCACGGCCTGGCCCCGACCCTGGCCGCCGCGCGGCTGGTGGCGGCCGGCGCCCTGGGCCGCCAGGAGAGCCGCGGCGGCCATTTCCGCGCCGATTTCCCGGCCGCCGACGCCGTCCCGCGCCGTACCTTCGTCACCCTCGACGGCGGCGAGCGCGGCTTGCGGTACGCGGCGGAGTAGCGGTACATTTCGGGAACGGAGGCGCGCGATGGATACGGAACCGGTGGGCTTCGAGGAGCGCAAGGGCGGCGAATTCCTCTTCGATTTCGACGACTTCGAACGCATGGCCAAGGCCGGCATGTTTGCGCGGGTGGATGACCGGGTCGAACTGATCGAGGGAAGGATTCATGAGATGGCCCCGATTTCGCTGGATCATGGCGAGATCGCCGGCGCGACGCTGATCGGCCTCGCCAACCGCCTGAAAGCGGCCGGTTTCGGTCGCGAAGCCTTCAAGGTCATCACCCACGCCACACTGAAAATCGGCAAGCGCAGCGCGCCGGAACCCGACGTCTTCGTCGTCCGCCCCGCCACCGGCAAGTACGCCGAGGCCGATGACGCGGTGCTGGTGGTCGAGGTGTCGATCTCGACCGGCAAGAATGACCTGACCACCAAGAGCCGGCTCTACGCCCGCGCCGGCGTCCCGGAATTCTGGATGATCGAGCCGGAATACCGCCGCCTGCGGGTGTTCCGCGATCCGCAGGCCGACGGCAGCTGGGCGTCGATGGTGGTGCTCGAAGGCGACGACCAGACCGTCTCGCCCCTGTTCGCCCCGCAGATCAGCCTGCCGCTGACGGAGTTGTTTTGAGTCCTTCCTCCCTTCCTGACCTCTTGATCCGCCCGCTGATCGAAGCCGCCCTGGCCGAGGATCTCGGCCGGGCCGGCGACCTGACCGCGCAGGCCTGCATTGATCCCGACACGCGGCTGAGCGTGGCCTATGTCTCGCGCCAGGACGGCCGGGTGGCCGGCCTGGCCTGCGCCCGCCTGGCCCTGGCGGCGCTGGATCCGACGGCGACCTTCGAGATCATCACCCCCGACGGGGCCGACGCCGCGCCCGGCGCGGTGCTGGCGCGGGCCGAAGGGAACGCCCGCGCCGTCCTCGCCGCCGAGCGGGTGGGGCTGAACCTGCTGGGCCGGCTGTCGGGGATCGCCACCCTCACCCGGGCCTATGTCCGCGCCGTCGAGGGCGCGGGCGCGACCATCGTCGACACCCGCAAGACCACGCCCCTCCTGCGGGCCCTGGAGAAGTACGCGGTGCGCTGCGGCGGCGGGATCAACCACCGCTTCGGCCTGGATGACGCCATCCT
This sequence comes from Caulobacter sp., assembly GCA_028291125.1. Classification (GTDB taxonomy): domain Bacteria; phylum Pseudomonadota; class Alphaproteobacteria; order Caulobacterales; family Caulobacteraceae; genus Caulobacter. The sequence continues at coordinate 9,464 of JAQGIN010000457.1, read as the reverse complement.
GATCAAGGACAACCACGTCGCCGCCTGCGGCGGGGTGGGCGAGGCGGTGCGCCGGGCCCGGGCCTTCGCCGGCCATCTGGTCAAGGTCGAGGTCGAGGTCGACGGCCTCGCCCAGCTGGAGGACGCGCTGAAACATGGCCCCGACGTGGTCATGCTCGACAATTTCAGCCTCGAGGACCTGCGCACGGCGGTGCGGCTGACCGCCGGCCGGGCGGTGCTGGAGGCCTCGGGCGGCGTCAATCTGACCACTGTGCGGGCGATCGCCGAAACCGGCGTGGCGGTGATCAGCGTCGGGGCTTTGACCCACTCGGCCCCGATGCTGGATATCGGGCTGGACGCGGTCTAACCGCGGACTCGCCCCCTCCGCGCCTTCGGCGCTCCTCCCCCAAAGGGGGAAGAGCTAGGTCGGCGCGGCCCCAGAAAACTCTTCCCCCTCTGGGGGAGGAGGACGCGCAGCGTCCGGAGGGGGCCAGTGCTCGGCCTATTTCCCCCGCAGCCACGGCGCCAGGCGGTCCTGCAGCGGCTGGTCGACATAGGTGTGGAACAGCCAGGCGGCGCCGATGGCGATCGGGAACGACGCGCCCCACATCAGCCACTGCCAGCCGATGCCGATCGGCACCCGGTCGATCAGCTCGTGCACGGCGCTCCAATAGATCACGCCGACGAAGATGTGGGTGATGAACAGGGCGAAGGACAGCTTGGCCCCCGCCTCCATCAGCGCCGAGGGCTGCTTCACCGGCAGGCGGCCGGCCCCGAGGATCAGGGCGGCGATGGCGAAGAGGCTGGGCAGGTCGAAGCGGCCGAACAGCTGCAGGACGACGACGCCGACCCCGCCGGCGATCATCAGCAGCCGGGCGGCGTCCTCCGACGGCCAGCGCAGCTCGACCGTCCGCGCCAGGCACAGTCCGAGGATGAACAGCGGTAGGGCCCGCAGCACCCCCACCTTCAGCGGCAGGTCGGACAGGCCGAAGGCGAACAGCCGCCGACAGGCCAGGTCCCAGGCCACCACCAGGGCCAGGCCGATCAGCGGCAGCAGCCAGGGCTGGCGCAGCCGGCTGGCGGCCCGCCACAGGAACGGGAACAGGGCGTAGCAGACGATCAGGGCCGACAGCGACCAGCTGGGCAGGTTCCAGCCGTCGCTGTTGAAGCCCCAGGCGTGCATCAGCGCCGCCTGCAGCGGCAGGTCCCGCCACAGGAACCGCGACGGCTTGTGGACGTCGGTGCCCATCAGGTTCAGCGCCAGCACCATCAGGGCCATGGCGGCCAGCACGATCAGGTGGGCCGGCCACACCCGTCCCGCCCGGCGCAGCCAGAAGCGGGCCGGGGTGATGCGTCGCGACAGGGCCGAGGGCCCGTAGGCGCGGCCCAGCACATAGCCCGACAGCATCAGGAAGAAGTCCGTCGCCAGGAAGCCGCGGGCGAACACCGGGTGGAAGCGCTCCAGCCGCATCGGGCCCTCGGCCCCGAAATGGTAGAGGACGATCAGCAGGGCGGCCAGCAGGCGCAGGGCGTCCAGCGCCCCGCCGCGGACCGCCTCGCGTCCGACGGAGGCCGGACGGGCGACGGCGGCGGCGATCGACGGCGTCGCGGGAGAGGGAAGCGGCATGCTCACGAGGGTAGGCCTTAACAAAGCCCGCGCGTGGGCGAAAGCCGGCCCGTCGCCGCGACGCGGTTTTGGCGCCGACTGTGGCGGGAACCGCGCCCCGCGGCCGGCGGTTACGAGTCTCAGCTCAGGAGACCGCCATGTCCAAAGCCCCTCCCATTCCCCCCGACCAGCGCGCCGGCGGTCGCGGGCCCGATCCCGCCCAGGCCGACGACGCCCGCATCCGCGGCGACGCCGCCAAGGACCGCCAGGGCGTCAATCCCGACCGCCAGGGCCAGACCGGCAACACCGAGATCAACACCCACCACCAGGGTCATCAGCAGGACCGCTGACCATGCCGCACAAGCATCCCGACACCGAGCGCTGGGGCGGCCCCGGCGCCAGCCACGAGAACCGCGACAAGCCGCAACCGGAAAAGCGCGATCCCCGCGCCCCCGGCGAGCCGACCAACACCCCGTTCAGCCACGTCTCCGGCGGCGGCGGCGAGCGCGATCGCCACCACGGCCACGACGTCCGCGCCAAGCGCGACACCGAGGAAAACAGCGTCCAGCGGTCGAAGCCGTAGGCTGGTCCACTCGCGCGCTTGCCGCGTCACGATCTCGACCCTATCTGTAACTATAGCAGTTCCTGATAGGTAGCCCATGACCCGCATGCCCGTCCTGTTCGTCGGCCACGGCTCGCCGATGAACGCCATCGAGGACAATCCCTGGAGCCAGGCCTGGGCCCAGCTGGGCCGCGACCTGCCCCGACCGCGCGCCATCCTGATGGTCTCGGCCCACTGGGAGACCATGGGCGCCACGGCGGTGAGCGCGGCCGAGCGGCCCGAGACCATCCACGACTTCGGCGGCTTCCCGCAGGCGCTGCACGACGTCGTTTACCCCGCGCCCGGCGATCCGGCCCTGGCGGCGCGGGTCGCCGACCTGCTGAGCCCGGCCACCGTCGTCCAGCACCCCACCCGCGGGCTCGATCACGGGGCCTGGGGCGTGCTGAAGCCGATGTATCCCGACGCCGACATTCCGGTGGTCCAGCTCAGTCTCGACCGCGGCCGGCCCAACGCCTGGCACTATCAGGCCGGCCGGCGGCTGGCGGCGCTGCGCGACGAGGGGGTGCTGATCGTCGGCAGCGGCGACATCGTCCACAACCTGCGGGCCGCCGACTTCCGCCGTCCCGACGGCCCGGCCTGGGCCCCGCGCTTCAACGACGACGCCAAGGCCCTGATCCTGGCCGGCGACCACGATCCGCTGATCGACTGGGAGAGCCTGGGCCCCGACGCCCAGGCGGCGATCAACAGCGCCGAGCACTATCTGCCGCTGCTCTACGTGCTGGGCGCCCAGGGGCCGGACGATCCGGTGTCGTTCTTCACCGACGACGTGTTCGCGGCGCTGTCGATGACCGGGGTCAGGGTGGGGTAGGGCGCGGTTTCTGGCCTCATCTCAAACATCCGTCATCCTAGGCCTTGTGCCTAGGACCCCTGGTCGAGCTTCCACGTGAAGAGCCGCGACGGCGGCGCGCGCCGCCGTCCCCACCCGCACCTGCGGCGGAGAGAGGGGTCCTAGGCACAAGGCCTAGGATGACGGACTGTTTTGGAATCTCTCAGAGCCGCGCCCCCGCCGCCCGCGCCGCCGCCACGCGCTCGTCCATGCCCCGGGCGTAGATCCCTCGCACCCGGTCCAGCACCGCCGGCGGGGCGGTCTCGGGGCGGCCGGCCGTGTACGGAGGATCGGGGGCGTACTCCACCGCCAGCTGGATGGCCTGGGCCACGGCCTCACCGGCGATCTCGGCGGCGATGGTCAGGGCGAAGTCGATGCCCGCCGTCACCCCGCCGCCGGTGAAGACGTCGCCATCGCGCACCACCCGGGCCGGATCGGGAATGGCGCCCAACAGCGCCAGCTGATCGCGCCAGGCCCAGTGGCAGGCGGCGCGCTTGCCCTTCAGCAGGCCCGCGGCCCCCAGCGCCAGCGAGCCGGTGCACACCGAGGTGACATAGCGCGCCCCGGCCGCCAGGCGGCGGATCTCGCCGAGGAAGGCGTCGTCGCCCATCGCCGCGGTGATTCCGAAGCCGCCCGGCACGCACAGCAGGTCGCAACGCGCGATGGAGTCCAGCCGCGGCAGGCGGGCGAACACCAGGCCGTCGGCCTCGATCTCGCCGCCCGCTTGGCTGGCGGCCACCACCCGCGCGCCGGGCAGGCGGGCGAGGATCTGGTGGGGGCCGGTGAAGTCGAGATGGGTGACTCCGGGGAACAAGGCGAAGACGATGTGGATCGGCGCGGGCTGGCTCATGCGGGCTCCTTCGGACGGCGTCCGTTGACGCGGTACTGTCCCAGGCCTAGCCTCTGGCTCAAATGACATAATTCCCTCGGAATCCGCCATGGCCCGCACGATCGGCTTCCTGATCTTCCCGGACTTCCAGCTGCTGGACGCCGCCGGGCCGATCGCCGCCTTCGAGATCGCCGGCCGCTTCTCGCCGGGGGCCTATCGCCTGCTCCTCCTGGCCCGCGAGGCCGGGCCGGTGGCCAGCTCGTCCGGCGTGACGATGACGGCGCAGGCCTTCGCCGCCGCCCCGCCGCTCGACACCCTGATCGTCGCCGGCGGCGAGGGCACCCGCAAGCCGGTCATGGACGCCACCACCCTGGCCTTCGTCGCCGCCCACGCCAAGACCAGCCGCCGCCTGGCCAGCGTCTGTTCGGGGACCTATGTGCTGGCCGCCGCCGGCCTGCTGGACGGCCGCCGCGCCACCACCCACTGGGCCCGCACCGCCGACTTCCAGAAGCGCTTCCCCAAGGTGCGGCTGGAGCCCGACCGCATCTTCGTCCAGGACGGGGCGATCTGGAGCTCGGCCGGCATCACCGCCGGCATCGACCTGGCCCTGGCCCTGATCGGCGCCGACCTCGGCGAGGCGGTGGCCCGCCGCACCGCCCAGCAGCTGGTGGTGCACCACCGCCGGCCCGGCGGCCAATCGCAGTTCTCGGCCCTGATCGACCTGCGGCCCGGCCGCTTCGACGCCCTGCTGGCCTGGGCCGGCGAGCACCTGACGCAGGCGCTCAGCGTCGAGCAGCTGGCCGACCGCGCCGCCATGAGCCCGCGCACCTTCGCCCGCCGGTTCGTCGCCGAGGTCGGGACCACCCCGGCCAAGGCGATCGAGCGGCTGCGGGTCGAGGCGGCCCGCGCCCTGCTCGACGCCCAGCCGCTGCAGGTCGAGGACGTGGCGCTGGAGACGGGGTTCGGGGATTCCGAACGCATGCGCCGGGCCTTCGTGCGGGCGTTCGGCCAGCCGCCGCAGGCCTTCCGGCGGGCGGCGCGGGCGGGGTGAGGGGTAGGCGTCCGCTAGGAGTGGGAACGGTCCTTGACCGGCTACTAGTTGAACTGGCCACCGGGCTGATGGCCTCGGTTCAGCGGCGGCCCAGCGCGGTGTCGAAAAATGCGGTTCCTACGGCCTCCGTTACCGCGTGGGTCTGAGCGCGTGTCGCGCCCGAACCATCGGCGCATAGAGGCGCAACAGCCTTGAAGCCCCCGGGGCCGCACTCTGACAAGAAGTCGTAGTGGCCGACGCCGGGCAAGACCCTAAGCTTCGCGCCGGGGATCAGGTGGGCGGCGAGTTGACCGTTGGTGGCGGCCGGGGCGATGGGATCGGCCGCGCCGAGCACGATACCGACGGGCGCCCGGACTCGCGAGAGGCTCGCGGGGGCCAGCGCCTTCACGAAGGCCGGGGCGATCAGGAACAGCGCTTTGATCCGCGGATCGCTGAGGTCGGACGATTCTTCCGCCACGAGGGCTTCCAGGCCCGGCCGCCCAAGGACTTCGGCACGGCGATGGTAGTCCAGCGGATACTCCAAATGCTTGTCGCACATGGCGTCTTTGTCGAGGCCCTCGCAAAACGCGACGAAATGGCTGAAGTCGCTGCGCGCCCCCGCGGCCAAAAGCGCGGCGTATCCGCCCAGGGCGAAGCCGGCCACGCCGACGCGGTCGCTATCGATGTGCTGGGCCAGCTCGGGCTGGTTGAGCGCGAAATCCAGAGCGGCGCGCAGGTCCGTGGCCTGAACCCACGGGGCGTAGGCGCCGGCGTCTGAAACGCCATCGATGCTGTTCGCCCCCGGATGGTCGACGGCGACGGCCACGTAGCCGTGGCGCGCCAGGGCGGCGCCCAGCCAGGTCATCTGGCGGGCCGAACCGCCGAAGCCGTGCGAGAGCAGGACCAGGGGATGGCGCGCGACATCGGCGAACGGAGCGTCCTTTGCCACCGCGCCGGCGATGAATATCGGAGACTCGGGCGAGCCGGTGGCCACCTGGGCCTCGGGCGCCGAGGCCGGGTACCACACGATGAGTCGCAGGGTGGCGTCGCCGTGATGGCGCGCGGCGGCGGTCGGCGAGGTGGTCGCCATGCGCCGCTCTCCCGCGGTAAATGGCTCGGCGGCGGAGGCGCTCAGCGCAATCGTCGCGCAGATCGAGGCGAGCAGCCCAGGGAGCACCAAGCTTGGCATCGCCAATGCATGGCGTGGACTGGGCATGCGCGCAAGCGCTGCGGCGCAGGCGCGGCTGCGGCGCGCCTCGCCCGATTGCAGCGATGCACGCTTCAGACGTCCGCAATGGGTCCGGAAGCCGACCATCCCTCCCCTCCCGCCTGGGCCTCCGCACCGGAGGCTGGCGCCGCCTGAAACCCTTGGTGGAATGGGAGCTCTGGCGTCTGACCGTGTCAAGGACCGCCCCAAGGATTTAAGGCGGGGCCTTGGCGGCGGGGCGGCCTTCTTTTCACATCCCAAAGATAGCCGTCATCCGGGACCTTGTGCCCGGGATGACGGCGTAAGGGTGTGGGCGTAGGGGACAAACGCCCGGCCGCGAACCTCCCCACCCCCTACGGACTTAGCGCCCTCGGCCCGCTGACGAACGGGCTGCCGCGCCGGTAGAAGCGCAGCGGGCGGTCGGGGTCCTTGGTGATGCCGATCCGGGTGCTCACCCCGATGTCGCCCGGGTCACGGTCGCCGTGGGCGAGCCACAGAGGGCCTTGCTGGCAAAGATCGAGCCCATCGACCCCGAGATCGATCCCCAGCGCCTGGGCGAGCCGGCCGGGCCCGCGCGTCAGGTCGCGCAACCGCTCGACGCCGCGGTTGCGCTGCATGAGCGCGAGGCCCTCGAGCGGCTCGAGCGCCCGGATCAGCACGCCGGTCCCGATCCCGGGCGCCTCGCTGGAGACGTTCAGCATGTAGGAGAGGCCATAGGCCAGATAGATGTAGGCGTGGCCCCGCTCGAGAAACAGCGAGCGATTGCGCTGGGTCATCCCCCGATAGCCGTGCCCGGCCGCGTCGCCGACGACATAGGCCTCGGTCTCGACGATCCGGCCACTGACGACGCCCTCGGCCGTCTCGCGCACCACCCTCTTGCCGATGAGATAGCGGGCGAGCGCGACCGTATCGGTCGGCAAGTCCGAGCGCGAGAGCGGCGGGCGGGATTCAGGGCTCAGGACATGCGCTCCACCCATTGCGCACGCGAGGGCCCCGGCGCGAACGGATCGGCGAAATACTGGGTCTCGTGCGCGACCTGGCCGTCGCGAAACTCCATGATGCTGACGGCGTAGGACGGCCGACCGTCATAGGTCAGGACAAATTCGGTGACCCACAGGCCGCCCGCGCCGACGATCCGCCGCACCGTGAAGCGTTTCGCGTTCGGCTGCGCGGCGCGGGACGCCAAGATCCCCCGCCGCCCGCGAATGCGTTCGCCCGACTGCGGATAGTCGAGCACCGCGTCCTCGCGATAGATCCGATGCTCCGCCTCCAGATCGTTGGCGTCGGAGGCGGCCCAGTGGCGATCCAGGGCGGCGCGGATGTCTCGGTCGTCCATAGGCCCTCTTCGCTCACTCCAGCGCGTGGTACGCCACCGGGGTCGTCTCGGGGATCGACACCGTCACGCCGCGCACCTTGCTCCAGGCAGATCCATCGGCGCGGCGGCGCCCTAGTCCCGCCCCTCGGCCAGTTCCCCCACCTGCCGCTTGAGGATCTCCAGCGTCTCGGTGTTGCAGCGCAGGATCTCGACCATCTCCCGTTCGCGCAGGGCGTCGAGCTTGTCGTGCAGGCGCATGATCTCCAGCTCGGCGCGCAGATTGACCACATAGTCGTGCTCGGCGTTGAGCCGGTCCTTCGTGGCCTGGCGGTTCTGGCTCATCATGATGATCGGGGCCTGGATCGCCGCCACCGTCGACAGGATCAGGTTGAGGAAGATGAACGGATAGGGGTCGAAGGCCAGGTGGAAGGGCCTCAGGCCAAAGTTCAGCCCGATCCACAGGAACAGGGCGGCGCCGAAGCCACCGATGAAGGCCCAGGAGCCGCCGATCGCCGCCACCTTGTCGGCCAGCCGGTCCCAGAAGCCGCGGTCGTCGGCCAGCAGCGCCTTGTTGAGTCCGGTCGGGGCCTCGGCGGCGATCAGGTCGATGACGCTCGTCTGCACCGCCGTCAGCTCGGCATAGGGGGTGGAAAGCAGGTCGCGGGCCAGCTGGTCGAGGCGGTCGTGAGGGGTCATGGGCGCTCCGCGCGAGGATCTGGCGCAAGATGCTCCGCCGGGGCGGCGGATGCAAAACCTGTCGCCAGGCCCGGGCGCCGGGCTATGCTGCCGGCCGGGGGACGCCAACGCCAGGAGGAAACCCATGGCCTACAAGTTCGTCATCACCAAGGACAAGGCGGGCGAGTTCCGCGTCAAGTTCGTGGCCGCCAACGGCGAGACCATGTTCTCCACCGAGGGCTACGCGGCCAAGGCCTCGGCCAAGAACGCCATCGAGTCGTTCCAGAAGAACGGCCCCGGCGCCGAGATCGACGACCAGAGCTGAACCGCCCGCGTTCTTGACCTCCTCAATTTACGAATGTAGTTCTATGTGAATTACATTCGTAAATGGAGATGAGCATGACCGGACCGTGGATGCGCCAGGCGATGGCGAAGGCTGGCGCGCGTTGGGTCGGGGCCGGCCTGTTGGCCCTGGCCGGCGGTCGCGCCTGGGGTCAGGAGGCGCCGCATACGGCGGCGGCGATGCTGCATCTGGTCCCGGCCGACCAGCGCCTGGCCCTGGGCGGGGTGATCCTCCACGCGCGCCTGGAGTTCCAGTTCGCCTTCGTCGGCCTGCTGGCCGCCACGGTCGCCGCCCTGGCGGTCTGGGCCGTGCAACGCGTGCGTCTGGGGCGCGGCCAACCGCCGGAAGGCGGGCTGGCCTTCCTCTCGGCCCTGGTCGCCGCCGCGCCGCTGCTCGGCCTGACGATCGCCGCCTACAACCTGCTGAAGGTCTGTATGGGCCTGGTGAACTTTCGCCCGACCCCGGACCTGGTGATGCTGGCCCCGGCCTTCGCCGAGGCGACCCTGGCGGTGTTCCTGGGCCTGCTGACCGCCGCCGTCGCCGCCGTCGCGCGCGGCCACCTGCTGATGGTGCAGGCGCGGGGGCGCTGAGGCCCCGGTCGCGGAATGGCGGAATTCGTGGGAAGAATGTCATTTCAGCCATTCGGCCTGAGGGATAGCGTGTCGTCGTTTCTCCAGGAGCGCCGACAATGGCTCGACGAAAACTCACCGCCGTCTTCCCGCCCGTCGTCGGCCGCCTCCTGGCCGGTCTCGCCGCCGTATTCCTGCTCGGCGGGACCGCCGCCGCCGCCAAGCCGCTGGTGGTGATCCTGGCCGACGCCCGGGGCACGGTGGCCCCCGACCTGCTGGCCCCCTACGCCATCCTCGCCGAGAGCGGCGCGGTGGAGGTCAAGGTGGTGTCGGCGGCGACGGCCCCGGTGCGCCTGACCCCCGGGCGGGCGTCGCTGGCCCCGCAGATGACCCTGGCCCAGCTGGCCCGCGCGCGGCCGAACGGGCCCGACGTGGTGATCGTCCCGGCCCTGAGCGTCGTCGA
>JAQGIN010000448.1 GCA_028291125.1 Caulobacter sp. | reverse complement strand
CGCTGGACTATCCGTTGGTCCACCGATTGAAGCACGAGCGGCCGGACCTGACCATCGTCATCAACGGCGGGATCTCCGACCTGGATCAGGCGCAGGCGCAGCTGCCGTTGGTCGACGGGGTGATGCTGGGCCGCGCCGCCTATCACGAGCCCGACCTGCTGGGCCAGGTCGACCGGCGGATCTTCGGCGAGGCGACCTCGGACGTCACCGCCTTCGAGGCGGTCGAGCGCTACAAGCCCTACATGGCCGGCCAGTTGGCCGCCGGCGTCCATCTGGCGGCGATGACCCGCCACATGCTGGGGCTGTTCCACGGCTTGCCGGGCGCGCGGGCCTGGCGGCGGATCCTCACCGTCGAGAGCGTGGCGGCGGGGGCGGGGTTGGATGTGGTCGATCGCGCCGTGGCCGCCGTCCGTCAGGCGGCGGAGGCGCGCGAGGCGCGGCTGGCGGCGGCCGAATAGGCCGCGCTCGGCTCAGGGGTGGAGGATCAGCGCCCGGGGCGTGGCTTCGAAGCGTGACAGCCGGCCCAGATAGCTCATGCCCAGCAGCGAGGTCTGTAGGCCCTTCTCGATGACCAGGGCGTCGACATTGTTGATGCGGGCCCCGCCCACCGTGACGCTGGCCAGCTTGACCGTGGCGGCGCGGGCGCGGCCGTCGGCGGTGATGACGCTGTAGTCGTAGGTCAGTTGGCGGGTGTCGATGCCCAGGCGCTGGGCGTCGGCCAGGTTCAGCGACACCGCCGTGGCCCCGGTGTCGACCAGGAAGCGCACCGCGCGGCCGTCGACATTGGCCTCGGCCCAGAAATGGCCGTCGGGGCTCTTGACGAGTTGGGCGCCGGGGCTGTCGCCGAGCGTCGCCGCGGCGGCGAACGGCTCGGGCGGCGCGGTGTGGCGCAGGTCGTCGATGGAGACCACGGCCTTGGCCGCGCCCACCGCCGAAAGCGCGCCCACCAAGGCGATCGCCGCGAACTTGAGCATCGAAAATCACCTCGCCGTATCGGCCTGTCAGGCCGCTGGGGCGGCCATCGAAAGGCACATTAGGCGCCAAGACGTTTTCAAGGGGTGAATCGAAAGCAGCCGGTCCCGGAACGGTTAACGAAATGACAAGTTAATTTACTGTAATTCAGCATTACACTTTGGTAATGCTCTACATGTCCGCGAATTAACTTCATCGAACTTTACGAATAAAGCATTCTGCCCTGGTCAAATAGTTATGACCAGGGATTTACACTATGAATAAGATCGTTGCCGCCGCCGCCGTACTGTTCGCCACGGCTGGCGCCGCCCAGGCCGCCACCAACATCAGCAATTTCCAATTCCTCGAAGCGGCCCGGTGCCGCGGCCTGGCCGCCTCGGAAGGGCTGGGCAAGGTCGACACCGCCGCCATCGACGCCTTCCTGCGCGAGCAGGGCGAAAGCCGCGAAGGCGTTGTGCGGGCGTCCGCCAGCAAGAAGATCAGCGGCGCTCAGCGCGAGGCCGACCTGGCCCAGGGCGATAAGAAGGCCAAGCTGTTGGCCGAGCGCGACGGGGTCTGCGCGGCCTGGATCGCCGGCGGCCCGGCCGCCGCCAAGGGCTGAGGATTCACCCCGGCCCGGTCGTCGCCCAGCGCGCGGCCGGGTCTGGCCGCCGCAGCAGCGCCTCCAGGATCGCCGACCGCTCGGCGTCGCTGTAGCGCGCCCAGTTGGCGATCTCCGCCAGGGTCCGTCGGCAGCCGAGGCACAGGCCCGTCGGCCCGTCGACGATGCACACCTTGACGCAAGGGGTGACGATCGGGCGGGGCGGTTGGACGGTGGTCATGCGCGAATTTCACCGGTCCTCGCCAGGCGCGCAAGCGCGTTGCGCGAGGCGTTTCCTAGAGGAGGTCATCATGCGTTTGTTCATCCTCGCCGCGGCCGCCGCCGCGACGGTCGCCGCCCCGGCCCTGGCCGCCGAGCGGCTGACCGATCCCGAATATCTCAAGGCCTCGCGCTGCCTGGGCCTGGCCCAGTCGAAGGCGGTGGGCGAGGTCGACACCACGGCGCTCGAAGCCGAGCTCAAGTCGCAGTCGCGCGGCCGAGTGTCGACGATCACCGATCGGGCCTCCGACTCCAAGGCCTACGCCCTGCGCGAGGGCCGCCGAGCCGAGGGCGAGCGCCGCGACGCCCTGGTCGCCGAATGGGAAGGGCCCTGCAAGCGCGTCACCGGCGTCTGATCGCCAATCGCGGGCTTTGCAACCGGCCCGGGCTCGCTTAAGCCCGCGCCCATGAGCGCCTCTCCCTTCGACGACATCCGATCCCTGGCCGCCGACCTGCCGACGCCGGAGCCCGTTGCGGCCGCCGCCGAGGCGGGGCGCCTGGCCGAGCTTTCCGCCTGGCTGTCGACCTGGACCGGCAAGCGGCCGCCGGCCGTCAACCGGCCGGTGGTCGCCCTCTACGCCGGGGCTCGCCAGGACGTCGGACCGCGCGGCTACGCTCGCGACCGGCTGGAGGCCGTTGCCTCGGGCGTAGCCGTGGTCTGCCGGCTGGCTGGGGCCCAGGGCGCGGGGCTGGAGGCCTTCGACCTGGCCATCGACCGCCCGACGCCCGACACCGCCCACAAGCCGTCGATGAGCGAGAAGGAATGCGCCGCGACCATGGCGTTCGGCATGGAGGCCCTGGCCAAGCAACCGGATCTGCTGATCCCCGGCGTCATCGCCGCCCACGCCGACCGCACCGCCGCCGCCCTTTGTCTGGCCCTGTTCGGCGGCGCGGCGGCCGATTGGAGCGACGCGCCCGAGGAGACCGCCGCCGCCGTCGCGCGGGCGCGCGGCGAGGGCGGCCTCGACGATCCGCTGCAGGCGCTGCGCCAGCTGGGCGGCCGCGAGACCGCCGCGGTGGCCGGGGCGATCCTGGCGGCGCGGGTGCAGAAGATCCCGGTGCTGCTGGACGGCTACGGCGCCTGCGCCGCCGCGGCGGTGCTGTGGGCGCTCGATCTGGCCACGCTGGACCACTGCGTCGCCGCTCATGTCGGTCCGTCGGCGGGCCATGCGCGCCTGCTGCGTCAGCTCGACAAGGTTCCGTTGCTGAGCCTCGGCGTCGCCGACGAGGAGGGGGTCGGTGGGGCCACCGCCCTGGCCGTGGTCAAGCTGGCCTGCGCGGTCCGCTAACACCTTCCGTTGACGCTAGCGTCATCTTTCCAAACGCTCGTTCGAACCCTATCATGCTCCCGAAACCATAAGACGGCCCCGCAAGAGGCCGAGCCCGGGAGCCCGCCATGAACCTCGACTTCTCGCCCGAGGACCTCGCCTTCCGCGACGAGGTCCGCGCCTTCATCGCCGAGAACTATCCCGCCGCCCTGCGCGACAAGCAGGAGGAGGGCGAGGAGATGGCCAAGGCCGACTTCCTGTCATGGCACAGGGTGCTGGCCAAGAAGGGCTGGGTGGCTCCCGCCTGGCCCACCCAGTATGGCGGCCCCGGCTGGACCTCGGTGCAGCGCTATATTTGGTCGGAGGAACTGGCCGCCATCGACGCCGTGCCGATCCTGCCGTTCGGCATCAACATGGTCGGGCCGGTGATCTACACCTTCGCCACTCCCGAGCAGAAGGAACGCTTCCTGCCGCCGACCCTGTCGGGCGACATCTGGTGGGCCCAGGGCTATTCCGAACCGGGCGCGGGTTCGGACCTGGCCAGCCTGAAGACCAAGGCCGAGCGCTTCACCGCCGACGACGGCAAGGATTATTATCTGGTCAACGGCCAGAAGACCTGGACCACCCTGGCCCAGCACGCCGACTGGATCTTCTGCCTGGTCCGCACCGACCCGGCCGCCAAGATTCAGGAAGGCATCTCGTTCCTGTTGATCGACATGAAGTCGCCCGGCGTCACCGTGCGGCCGATCATCACCCTGGGCGGCGAGCACGAGGTCAACGAGGTCTGGCTGGAGAACGTCAAGGTGCCGGTCGAGAACCGTATCTATGACGAGAACAAGGGCTGGACCTGCGCCAAGTTCCTGCTGGCCCACGAGCGCTCCGGCATCGCCGGCGTCGCCCGCTCCAAGCGCGGCATCGAGCGCATCCGCCAGATCGCCAAGACCGAGCTGTCGGACGAGGGGACGCCGCTGCTCAGCGACCCGATGTTCAAGCGCAAGGTCGCCGAACTGGAGATCGACCTGACGGCGCTGGAATACACCGAGCTGCGCACCCTGGCGGGCGAGGCGGCCGGCAAGGGCCCGGGACCGGAGTCCAGCGTCCTGAAGATCAAAGGCACCGAGATCCAGCAGCGGATCACCGAACTGGCCCTGGAGGCCGCTGGCCACTACGGCGCGCCCTATTTCCGCGGCTTCCCCAAGGACGGCGACAACGCCCACCCGATCGGTCCCGACTTCGCCCACCGCGCCGCCCCGACCTATTTCAACGTCCGCAAGACCTCGATCTACGGCGGCTCCAACGAGATCCAGCGCAACATCATCGCCAAGATGGTGCTGGGGCTCTGATCGCCATTCACCGGAAGAGCCGTTTCACCCATCGAGGGTGAAACGGCTCTCGACGACGTTTCAACTCACCGCGCAAATTCGACAAAAGCCCATCGGGAGGGCCGCTTCATGGACTTCAACTTCACCGAAGAGCAGTCGATGCTCCGCGACACCGTCGCCAGCTTCCTGCAGGACAAGTACGACTTCGAAGCCCGCCGCAAGGTCGTCGCCTCCGACAGCGGCTGGCGGCCCGAGCTCTGGCGGGCCTTCGCCGAGGAGCTGGGCATTCTCGGCGCGCCGTTCAGCGAAGCGCTGGGCGGCCTGGGCGGCGGGGCGGTCGACAACATGATCGTCATGGAGGAGTTTGGCAAAGCCCTGGTCATCGAGCCCTATCTGGGCACGGTGGTGATCGGCGGCGGCTTCCTCAAGCATTCAGGCTACGCCGGCGCGGCCAGCGTCATCGAGGGGATCATCGGCGGCACGGTGCGCATCGCCTTCGCCTATGCCGAGCCGCAGGCCCGCTACACCTGGCGCGATCTGACGACCACCGCCAAGAAGGACGGCTCGGGCTATCTGCTGAACGGCCACAAGGCGGTGGTGATCGGCGCGCCGTTCGCCACCCATCTGGTGGTCACCGCCCGCACCGGCGGCGGTCAGCGCGACGCGGGCGGGGTCTCGGTGTTCCTGGTCGACAAGGGCCTGAAGGGGATCGTCACCCGCGACTATCCGACCGTCGACGGCAATCGCGCCTCGGAGATCTATTTCGAGAACGTCTCGATCCCGGCCGACGCCCTGATCAGCGTCGAGGGCGGCGGCCTGCCGCTGGTCGACAAGGTGATCGACGAGGCCACGGCCGCGGTGGGAGCCGAGGCCGTCGGCGTGCTACGCAAGCTGCACGAGGGCACCCTGGACTACGCCAAGCAGCGCAAGCAGTTCGGCACGGCGATCGGCAACTTCCAGGTTCTGCAGCACCGCATGGTCGACATGTTCATCGAGGTCGAGCAGGCGGTGTCGATGACCTATATGGCCACCATCAAGCTGGACGAGAGCGACGCCGACCGCGCGAAGGCGGTCTCGGCCGCCAAGGTGCGGATCGGCCGGGCCTGCAAGTTCGTCGGTCAGAACGCCATCCAGATCCACGGCGGCATGGGCATGACCGACGAGCTGGCCATCGGCCACTATTTCAAGCGCGCCACGCTGATCGAGGGGCTGTTCGGCTCGGTCGACCATCATCTGCGCCGCTATGAGGGCCTGTCGTTCGACGCGGCGGCGTAGAGAACT
>JAQGIN010000437.1 GCA_028291125.1 Caulobacter sp. | reverse complement strand
AAATTCCCCAAGATCCGCTTCGAACGGACCCGCGAGCGGGGATAGGCGTCGGCGGTAAGGCGCAAGGGCGCCCGGGGGACGCACACTCACCCCGACGACCTTAGCCAAGCTCCCTCGGCGCTTGGGGGTGAGTGTGTGCCCCTTCCATCGATCCACCACGCTCTCAGCCACTCTCCCGGTGCGCCGGGGTGAGCGTGCGCCCCCGTCCATCGGCCTCCACCTCCAATACAACCCTGACCGCGCAAGGCGCGGCGGCTCGCCCGTCGGCGCGGCGATGTCGGTTGCGAAGCCGTCGCAAACGCTCGACACGACCGCCGGTTTGCGCTTAAAGTCCCGATTGACGGGACAGTATCTCATTATGTGATACTAATCGGGACGACCTTCGGGCGCGCCTCGACGCGGCATCGGACACCGAGTCGCGAACAAGAACTTGAGGGAGGAGACCATGATGAAGTCCACCAGAACACGCCTGCGGATCGGCGCCTCGGGCGCGGCCCTGACCGCGGCCCTGCTGACGGCCCCGGCCGTCGCCCTGGCCCAGACGGCGCCGGCCCCGGCCGACGCCACCCAGGTCGAGGAGGTGGTGGTCACCGGCATCCGCGCCTCGCTGCGCAGCGCCATGGACGTCAAGCGCCAGTCGCTGCAGGTGGTCGATTCGATCTCGGCCGAGGACATCGGAACCTTCCCCGACAAGAACCTGTCCGAGGCCCTGCAGCGGGTCACCGGCGTGCAGATCAGCCGCCAGGACGGCGAAGGCCGCGGCGTCAGCATCCGCGGCGCCGACCCCAGCCTCAACCGCGTCGAGATCAACGGCTCGTCGGCCCTGTCGCTGACCGTCGGCGGCACCGACCGCGCGGTCGACTTCCGCGACATTCCGGTGGAGTTCGTCTCGCGGCTCGACGTCGTCAAGTCGCCGACCGCCGACATGGCCGAGGGCGGCATCGGCGGCACGGTGCGGGTCATCACCCGCCGGCCGTTCGACAGCAAGAAGCCGTTCGTCGCCGGCTCGGTCCAGGGCGTCTATTCCAACCTGGCCAAGGAATACGATCCGAAGTTCGCCCTGATCGGCAGCAAGACCTTCCACGACGACACCATCGGCGTCCTGCTGTCGGGCACCTGGGAGAAGCGCCACCTCAACAGCAACAACGCCCGCACCACCGGCTGGATTCGCCGGGCTCCGACCGCCGCCGGCACTCCGGGCGCGACGCCGGGCCGCGGCACCGACGTCAATGGCGACGGCACGCTGGACTGGATCCCCGAGATCCCCCGCCTGATCATCGACCGCCGCGTCACCGAGCGGAAGGCGCTGAGCGGCGTGCTCGAATGGCGGCCGACCGACAACTTCAAGGCCTATGTCGACGCCACCTACGCCACCGCCACCGAGCAGGTGAACAGCAGCTTCCTGCAGCTGGGGGCCTCGGGCGGGCTGATCGACTACGCCAACACCAAGCTGGGCGGCGACAACACCGTTAACCACATCGAGCTGACCAGCAGCGCCGCCTTCCCGATGGACCTGGCCTATCGCAACATCCTCGGCGACCTGACGCGCACCCAGTACGCCACCGCCGTCGGCGGCGAATGGAAGCTGGACAAGTGGGTGATCGACGCCCGCTTCGACTATTCCAACGCCGAGGTGCAGAACAACGAGATCAACTCGACCGCCACGGTGTTCGGCGTGCCGCGCGCCATCATCGACTACACCGGCGACCAGCGGGCCCCGAACTTCTCGTTCCCGGGCCTGGACGTCACCAGCGGCCAGGGCGTCAACCGCCTGGACGCGGTGTTCAACCCACGCAACAACACCTCGGACGAGACGGCCGAGCAGTTCAACGTCCTCTATCGACCGTCGATCTCCTGGCTGACCTCGATCAAGGCCGGCGTCCAGGCCCGGCAGTTCTCGACCGACCAGGTCCTGTACCAGCGCACCACGCGCCTGACCTGCCGCGGCGACACCAGCAGCGCGGCCGCGGTGGTGGTGGCCGTGCCCTGCTCGGCGATCACCGCCATCGTCGACCAGAATTCGACGACCAACAGCATCCCGTTCTTCAAGACCGGCGACCTCGGCTATTCCGGCGGCGTCCGCTACTGGAACGACAACACCATCGGCACCTACGACGGCACGCTGGCGACGTCGGGCCTGACCAACGACGTCTACGGCATCAACCCTAACCCCAACACCGCCAAGACGGCGGGCGGGGCCGGCAGCTTCCAGGCCTTCCTCGACACCTGGTCGGTCGAGGAAAAGACCAAGAGCGCCTATGTGCAGGCCAATTTCGACTTCTCCAGCCTGCCCGTGCCGGTCACCGGCACGCTGGGCGTGCGGGTGGTCGACACCAAGACGGTGTCCACCGGCTACAACCGCACCACCGGCCCCGGCGGCGGCGCCCCGGTCAACTTCGTCCAGGGCTCTCAGAACGGCGGCTACACCAAGACCCTGCCGTCGCTGAACCTGCGGTTCGAGTTCATTCCCGACGTGCTGATCGGCCGCGCCACGGCCAGCAAGGTGATGGCCCGCGCCGCGCCCAGCCAGCTGGCCCTGCGCCGCAGCATCGACATCGTCGGCCTGACCGGTTCGCGCGGCAATCCCGACCTGCAGCCGTTCGAGGCCACGGCCTACGACGCCGGGTTGGAATGGTACTTCAGCAAGGACAGCTTCGTGTCGGCGACCTATTTCCGCAAGGAGATCTCGTCGTTCATCATCAACCAGTCGGCTCCGGAAACCATCGACGGCACGGTCTACAACATCACCCGGCCGGTGAACGGGACCGACGACGTGACCATCAACGGCCTCGAGGTCGGCGGCCAATACGCCTTCGACTTCCTGCCGGCCCCGTTCAACGGCCTGGGCGTGCTGGCCAACTTCACCTACCAGAAGGACGAGGGCTTCAAGGGGACCAACCAGCTGACCGGCGAGATCCTGCCGTTCCCGGGCCTGTCGCGGAAGAGCTACAACGTCTCGCTCTATTACGAGGGCGAGAAGTTCAGCATCCGCGGCTCGTACAACTGGCGCGACCAGTGGCTGATCACCGCCCTGGGCCGCGGCAACCTGCCGGAGTTCAACGAGGCCTTCGGCTCGCTCGACGCCTCGGCCAGCTACGACATCAACGACAACTTCACGGTCTTCCTGGAGGGCGTGAACCTCACCGACGAGGTGCGGATCGAGAACAACAACGCCTTCCGTCGGATCGGCAACGAGACCTTCGGGTCGCGCTACTTCCTCGGCGTGCGGGCGAAGTTCTAGGCGGACAGGATAGACGGGGACACACACTCATCCCACGGTTTTGGCCTTGCCTGCGCAAGCTTTGCCGTGAGTGTGTGTCCCCGCCCCATCCATCCCAATCCCCAGTTCCTCCACCGCGTTTTCAGGCGACCATGACCCAGACCCCGTTCGGCGAGACCTTCCGCTTCGACGTCCGGGGAGCGGGCGCGGCGACCGATCTCGGCTTCACCCTGGCAGACCCGGCCGCGCCGCGGCTGGACCTGACGGTGAGCGCCGTCGCCCGTCCGCAAGTGCTGGCCTTCGCGCCCAAGGCTCCGAACGGCGCGGCCCTGCTGGT
>JAQGIN010000433.1 GCA_028291125.1 Caulobacter sp. | reverse complement strand
CCCAGCCCAGCGAGGCCACGCCCTTGCCGAAGAAGGCGGCGGCCATGATGACGATCACCAGCCATTCCTGTTCGACATAGTTGCAGGCGATGATGCAGGTGGCCAGGATCATGCCCAGCAGCAGCGGGGTCTTGCGGGCGATGGTCAGCGAGCCGGTCTTCTTCAGCAGAGCGTCGGAGATGACGCCGCCCAGCAGGCCGCCGGCGAAGCCGCACAGGGCCGGCAGGGCGGCGGTGAAGCCGGCCTGCAGGATCGACAGGCCACGCTCCTTGACCAGATAGATCGGGAACCAGGTGACGAAGAAATAGGTCAGCACATTGATGCAGTACTGGCCCAGATAGACGCCCAGCAGCATGCGGCTGGTCAGCACCTGCTTGACGTTGGGCCAGGTGAAGGCCGCGCCGCGATCGGCGGTCTTGTCCTCCATCCGCACCAGGCCGCCGCCGGCCTCGATATAGTCGAACTCGGCCTTGTTGATCGCCGGATGGTCGGTGGGGGCGTGGACCAGCTTGAGGAAGATCGCCGCCGCCACCAGGCCGATGCCGCCCATGACGAAGAACACCATGTGCCAGCCGAAGGCGTGCACCAGCCAGCCCATCAGCGGCGCGAAGGCCACCAGGGCGAAATACTGGGCCGAGTTGAAGATCGCCGAGGCCGTGCCGCGCTCGGCCCCCGGGAACCAGGCCGCGACGATGCGGGCGTTGGCGGGGAAGGACGGGGCCTCGGCCAGGCCGACCATGAAGCGCATGGCGAACAGCGCCACCGCCGCCGCCAGGCCGGTGAAGATGCCGGCGAAGCCCTGCAGGGCGGTGAAGAACGACCAGACCACCAGGGCCACGGCGTAGATGGTCTTGGAGCCGAAGCGGTCCAGCAGCGCGCCGCCGGGGATTTGGCCGATCACATAGGCCCAGGCGAAGGCCGACAGGATGTAGCCCATCGCCACCGGATCCAGACCCAGCTCTGCCGACGCCGACTGGCCAGCGATCGAGAAGGTCGCGCGGTCGGCGTAGTTGATGGTGGTGATCACGAACAGCAGGAAGATGATCAGGAAGCGGACCCGGGTCCGCTTGGTCTGGGCCGCGGTCTGGGCGGCGGTGTCCTGAGCACTCATGGCGTGTCTTCCCTCGGGCGCCGCTGTTCTTGTCGACGCATCGATCGCCGCGGCCGGCGTGAGCGTCGCCCCCGCAGGCGAGGGTGTTTGAAGTTCGACGCTAAAGGCGCCTGGACCGGCGGTCTAAGTCAAATCGCCTATGAACCGATCCAAGCTGAACATGGATGAGCCCTCGCGCCGGCCTGAAGACCGGACCCGCCGGATCGCCGCGAACCGCCAAGACGCTTGGTGGGGCCTGGGAATGCGCCGTTGGCCGTGTCCCTTTCCCGCGACGAACGGCCATATCGGTGCAGATCGCGCATCGGTCTATGCCCAATTAGGATTGGCCTAAGGCGGCGGTCGGCCGCAGTCTTTTCTCACAACAAGAGGCGGTCGCCGGCTGAGCCGGGTCAGCATGACATCGCTGACGGCCTCGAAGAACACGACCCGCGAGAGATCGCGGGCAAGGGAGGGACAATGGGATTTCATAGCGTTTCGAGCTTCAAGACCATGCTGCGCGGCGGCGCCTCGAGCCTGGCGGTCGGCCTGGCCCTGACGGCGGCCGGCGTCGCCCAGGCCCAGGAGGCGGCCGCGCCGCCGCCCGCCGCCCCGGACACGGTCGAGGAAGTCGTGGTCACCGGCTTCCGCGCCAGCCTCAACAGCGCCATCAATCTGAAGCGCAACGCCTCCGGCGTCGTCGACGCCATCAAGGCCGAGGACATCGCCCAGTTCCCCGACCTCAATCTGGCCGAATCCCTGCAACGCATCCCCGGCGTCTCGATCTCGCGGATCAACGGCGAAGGCCGGCAGATCACCGTGCGCGGCCTGGGCTCGGAATATACCCGTGTCCGCATCAACGGCATGGAGGCGATCAGCACCACCGGCGGCACCGCCAACAGCGGCGGCACCAATCGCGGCCGCGGCTTCGATTTCAACATCTTCGCCTCGGACCTGTTCAACAGCCTGGCCGTTCGCAAGACCGCCTCGGCCGATGTCGAGGAAGGCTCGCTGGGCGCGACGGTCGACCTGACCACCGCCCACCCGTTCGACTCCCGCAAGCCCCAGCTCGTGCTGCAAGCCGGCGGCAGCTACAACGACCTGGCGCGCAAGGCGACGCCGCGGGTCTCGGCCCTGGCCAGCCGCACCTGGATGGACGGCCGCCTGGGCGCCCTGATCTCGGTGGCCTACGAGGAGCGCCGCCTCAAGGAGGAAGGCGCCAACATCACCCGCTGGGCCACCGGCGGCAGCAACGGCATGTTCAACTCGGCCTCGACCGTGCCGGGCTACACCATCGCCCAGCTCAACGACACCAATCCCGCGACGGCCCTCTTCGCGCCCCGCATCCCGGCCTATGTCAGCTACGACATCGAGTCCAAGCGCCTGGGCGTCGCCGGGTCGCTGCAATACAAGATCACCGATCACACCCAGCTGACCTTCGACGCGCTCTACGCCTATCTGGCCGGCACCCGCAAGGAAGCCCAGTTGCAGGCCATCGGCCTGTCGCGCTCGGGCGTCGGCAAGCCGCAGGCGATCATCCGCGACGGCGTCGTCCAGGGCCAGGACCTGGTCTACGCCCGGATCGACAATGTCGATCTGCGCACCCAGTCGGCCTATGACGAGC
>JAQGIN010000417.1 GCA_028291125.1 Caulobacter sp. | reverse complement strand
GCTCGTTCGGCGAGGGCTACGACCGGGTCAATCGCCGCTTCGCCGAGACCCTGCGGCCGCTGATCGAGCCGGACGACATCATCTGGGTGCACGACTACCACCTGATCCCGATGGCCCGCGAGCTGCGACGGCTGGGGGTGACCAACCGCATCGGCTTCTTCCTGCACATCCCCTGGCCGGCCCATCAGCTGGTGGTCACCCTGCCACGCCATCGGCCGCTGGCCGAGGCGATGTTCCACTACGACCTGATCGGCTTCCAGACCGAGGAGTCGGTGCAGGCCTTCGAGGGCTATGTGTTCTCCGAGGTGGGCGGCGAGCGCACCGAGGACGGCCGGCTGACGGCGTTTGGCCTGACCACCCAGGTCGGAGCCTTCCCGATCGGCATCGACGCCGCCGACTTCGCCCGCATCAAGGACAGCCCTCGCGCCATCCGCACCTATGACCGGATGGCGGCCAACAGCGTGTTCCGCAAGATGATCGTCGGCGTCGACCGGCTGGACTATTCCAAGGGCCTGGAGGAGCGGCTGCTGGGCTTCGAGCGCTTCTTGCAGGACAATCCGGACATGGCCCGCGAGGCCCTGCTGCTGCAGATCGCCCCGGTGTCGCGCGACGAGGTCGAGGCCTATCAAGACCTGCGCGGCCGGCTGGAGGGCATGATCGGCCACATCAACGGCGTCTATGCCGACATGGACTCCACCCCGATCCGCTACGTCAACAAGTCGTACCGCCGCGACGAACTGGCCGGCATCTACCGCGCCGCCAACGCCGCCCTGGTCACCCCGTTGCGCGACGGCATGAACCTGGTGGCCAAGGAATATATCGCCTCGCAGAGCCCGAACGATCCGGGGGTGCTGATCTTGTCGCGCTTCGCCGGCGCGGCGCGGCAGCTGAAGGAGGCGCTGATCATCAATCCCAACAGCCCGGAGGAGATCTCCGACGCGCTGAGCCGCGCCCTGGCCATGGGGATCGAGGAACGCAAGGCGCGCTGGGAGGCCTTGTTCGACAACGTCTCGCGCCACGACGTCGCCGCCTGGCGCGACGACTTCGTCGCCGCCCTGCGCGACCCCGCCGCCCCGGCGGCGGCGGCCGTCCCCAAGTCCGCCCCCAAGTCCGTACCGCCCCTGACGGTGCGGGCCGGCGGACGAGCCTGAGGAGAGCCGAGCATGGCCGCGCGCCCCACCTGGCAGGGCCATTTGCGCCTGTCGCTCGTCACCTGCCCAGTGGCGCTCTACACCGCCACCGCCCCCGGCGGCGACGTCCGTTTCAACCTTTTGCACCCCAAGACCCACAACCGCATCCGCATGGTCCCCACCGATCCGGACCTGGGGCCGGTGGAGCGCGCCGACCTGGTCAAGGGCTATGAGATCGAGAAGGACCGCTACGTCGTCATCACCCCCGAGGAGATCGAGTCGGTGCGGCTGGAGAGCACGCGGGTGATCGACATCGAGCGCTTCGTCGACGCCGACGACATCGACCGCCTGTACTGGGACAACCCCTATTTCCTGGTTCCCGACGGCAAGCTGGCGATCGACGCCTACACCGTGATCCGCGAGGCCATGGCCGGGGCCAACAAGATCGCCCTGGGCCGGGTGGTGATGCACACCCGCGAGCGGCTCCTGGCCATCGAGCCGCGCGACAACGGCCTGATCGCCTACAGCTTGCGCAGCCGCGACGAGGTGCGCGACCCGGCCGAGCTGTTCGACGACATCCCCGACAAAAAGCCCGACCCGCAGATGGTGGCCATCGCCCAGAAGATCATCGAGCAGCAGGAAGGCCCGTTCGACCCCAGCGAATTCAACGACCGCTACGAGGACGCCTTGCGCGCCCTGATCAAGCAGAAGGGCAAGGGCGCCGGCCGCAAGGTCACGGTGGAAGAGCCCGAGAACACCAATGTCGTCGACCTGATGGAGGCCCTGCGCAAGAGCCTGGGCGAGCGGGCCGGCGCCAAGGCCCCCGCCAGGAAGGCCGCGCCCGCCAAGAAGAAGCCGGCGGCGCGCAAGAAGGCCTAGGCGATATCGACATTCAGGATTTGGACGGCGCCGAGCCTAATTTTATGGCCCCGTCATTCCCGCCCTAGGCTCCGCCCAGCCGGGCGGCGAACTCCCGGCTCGCCCAGTCGATGAACACCCGCACCCGCGGCGACAGCTGCCGGCTACGCGGATAGAGCAAGGACACCGGGGTCGGGCTCGGCGGGAAGTCGGCCAGCACCTCGACCAGGGTCCCGTCGGCCAGGTCCTGCTGGACGTGGTAGCGCGGCACCTGGATCAGGCCCAGGCCCAGCTTGGCGACGGCGACATTGGTCACGGCGTTGGAGACCGACACCGTCACCGGCAGGGTGACCGCGCGGGCGACGCCGTCGACGACGAACTCCAGCGGGAAATAGCCGCCGGTCACCGAATGCACGAAGCCGACCATCCGGTGGCCGTCGAGGGCGTCAGGCGCGGTCGGCGTCCCGAACCGCTTCAGATAGGCGGGCGCGGCGCAGGTCGCCTCGTCGAGCATGCCGACCCGGCGGCCGACCATGGCGCTGTCGGCCGGCTCGCCGACCCGCAGCACGCAGTCGACGCCTTCGCGCACCAGGTCGATCAGCCGATCGCCCTCGGACAGGTGCAGGGTCAGCTGCGGATAACGGGCCAGGAACGCGGGCAGGCCCGGCAGGATGAAGTGGCGCGCCAGGGCGCCGTGCACGTCGACCCGCAGCAGGCCGCGCGGCTGGGCGTCGCCAAACGCGCTCTCGGCGTCCTCGACATCGGCGATCAGCCGCAGGCAGCGCTGGTAATAGGCCTCGCCGTCGAGGGTGGGGCTGACCTGGCGGGTGGTGCGCTGCAGGAG
>JAQGIN010000410.1 GCA_028291125.1 Caulobacter sp. | reverse complement strand
GTCGGCTGCGTGGTCCGCGACGCCGAGGGCCGGCTGGCGGCCGCCACCTCGACCGCCGGGGTGTTCGGCAAACTTCCGGGGCGGGTCGGCGACAGCCCGCTGATTGGGGCCGGGGCCTGGGCTGACGACACGGTCGCCGTCTCCTGCACCGGCCAGGGCGAATATTTCATCCGCACCGCGGTGGCCGTGCAGATCGCCCACCGCATGCGGTTCGGCGGCGAGGGCCTGGAGAGCGCCGCCGCGGCGGCGATCGCCGGGGTGGCGGCCCTGGGCGGCGACGGCGGACTGATCGCCGTGGACCGCGAGGGCAAGGTGAGCATGCCGTTCGCCTCGGACGGGCTGAAGCGCGCGGCGTTGCTGCCCGACGGGACGGTGTTCAGCGCGGCGTTCTAGGCGTCCGGGATCGATAGACGGGGACAGGTACTCACCCCCTATCGCCCGACGTCGATCCCCGACGCCGTGGGGTGAGCGCCTGTCCCCGCGCCATCCATCCCGAACGCACCAAAACCTAGCCTCCGCCGTCAACACCCCCTATACCCCCGCCCCATGTTCCAAGGCCTCTCCCCCCTCGCCCGCGACGCTCGCGCCTGGCCGTTCGAGCAGGCGCGCGCCCTGCTGGCCCGCGTCATGCGGCTGCGGCTGTCCGACGCCGAGCGCGACCTCGCCGTCACCCTGATCCAGGCCGGCAAGGCCGCCGAAGCGGTCGCCACCCTGCCCGCCCTGGCCAAGCCGGTGGTGTTCGAGACCGGCTACGGCCCGTCCGGCCTGCCGCACCTGGGCACGTTCGGCGAGGTGGCCCGCACCACCATGGTCCGCGCCGCCTTCCGGGCCCTGACCGACGACGCCATCCCCACCCGGCTGATCGCCTTCAGCGACGACATGGACGGCCTGCGCAAGGCCGCCCCCAACCTGCCCAACCAGGCGATGTTGGCCGAGGATCTGGGCAAGCCGCTGACCGTGGTCCGCGACCCGTTCGGCACCCACGCCAGCTTCGGCGAACACAACAACGCCCGGCTGTGCGCCTTCCTCGACGGTTTTGGCTTCGACTACGAGTTCGTGTCCTCGACCGACTGCTATCGCGGCGGCCGCTTCGACGCGACGCTGCTGACCGCCCTGGAACGGTTCGACGCCATCCAGAAGATCATGCTGCCGTCGCTGGGCGCCGAGCGTCAGGCGACCTATTCGCCGTTCCTGCCGATCAGCCCCAAGAGCGGCAAGGTGCTGCAGGTCCCAACCCTGGAGCGTCACGTCGAGCGCGGCACGATCGTGTTCCGCGACGAGGACGGCGCGCTGACCGAGGTTCCGGTCACCGGCGGCGGCGTCAAGATGCAGTGGCGGCCCGACTGGGCGATGCGCTGGACGGCCCTGGAGGTCGATTACGAGATGTCGGGCAAGGACCTGATCGACAGCGTCAAGCTGTCCAACCAGGTCTGCAAGGTGCTGGGCGGGGTTCCGCCGGAAGGGTTCAACTACGAGCTCTTCATGGACGAGAACAACCAGAAGATCTCCAAGACCAAGGGCAACGGCCTGACCATGGAGGACTGGCTGCGCTACGGCGCGCCGGAAAGCTTGTCCTACTACATGTTCCAGTCGCCGAAATCGGCCAAGAAGCTGTATTTCGACGTCATTCCCAAGGCCACCGACGAATATCTGCAGCAGCTGGACGCCTATCCGAAACAGGAGGCCGCCAAGCAGCTCGACAATCCGGTGTGGCACGTCCATTCGGGTCAGCCGCCGACCCAGGGTTCGCCGGTGTCGTTCAGCCTGATGCTGAACCTGGTCTCGGCCGCCGACGCCTCGACCAAGGATATCCTTTGGGGCTTTTTGTCGCGCTACATCCCCGGCGCGACGCCGGAAAGCCAGCCGCTGCTCGACCGTTTGGCCGGCTACGCGGTCAATTATTACGAGGATTTCGTCCGTCCGGCCAAGGCGTTCCGCGCCCCCGACGACCGGGAACGGGCGGCGATGGAGGACCTGCTGGCGCGGCTGAAGGCCCTGCCCGCCGGCTGCCAAGACGCTGAAATCATTCAGAATGAGGTGTTCGCGGTCGGCAAGGACGCCGGGTTCGAGCCGCTGCGCGCCTGGTTCCAGGCGCTGTACGAGGTGCTGCTGGGCCAGAGCCAGGGCCCGCGGTTCGGCTCGTTCGCCGCCATCTTCGGCCTCGACCGCACCATCGCCCTGATCGAGGCCAAGCTTAAGGGGACATGAACAGGGCTTTAAGGGTTCGTTGGCGTTCCCGAGTCTAGCCTGTGGTCAGACAAATCACAGGACAAGGCTCATGGCCTCTTTCACGCTCCGCCCCGCCGACCGTTCGGAATTCGACTCCATCCTGGGCGAACTGGCCAGCCAGTTCCCGGGGGCCTCGATCGAAGCGGCGCACAACGACATCTGGCGCTCCTATCGGGTCGACGTCTCGTGCGAGGACCCCCGCGCCGCCGCCCTGGCCGCCTGGCTGGAAGAAGAACACGGGCTGTGCCCGCGCACCTGACGCCGTCACGCGTTCAAGTCGCTCCGCGCCCTCGGGGCCTCGGCTGAGCCGACAGCCTGGCGCGCGAGCTAGCTCCCAAACATTACAAATCGGCAATTCCATTAAACGGTCGTAACTCTATTAAACTCGCGTCATGACTGTAACTTAACAAGACTTCCTCGGCCGGTCGGTGCTTTTTGCGAACACCGAATTTGAGGGAGCAAGATCATGACCAATACGATTTCTTTCGCCGCCATCGCCTTCACCGCCGCCCTGGTGGCCACTGGGGCCGCCGCCGGCGCCGCCAACGCCGCCGTCACCGTGAAGATCGGCGATCTCAACCTCGCCAACCCCGCCCAGGTTCAGGTGCTGAACGCCCGCGTCGACCAGGCCGCCCGCCGCTATTGCCGCGACAATTTCAGCCCCACCGCCGACGCCACCCTGGGCGAATGCCGCCAGGCGATCCGCGCCGAGATCCATGAGAAGCTGGCCGCCCGCCAGGCCGTGCAAGTCGCCAATCGCTGATCCGCCGTGGCGCGAAAACCTCGTCCTTCGACAAGCTCAGGATGAGGTTTTCGACTGAACCATCACCATCGCTGCAATAGCCCTCATCCTGAGCTTGTCGAAGGACGAGGGCGGGCCTGCCGAGGCGGGCGCTACTGGCTGGCCCAGAGGATCCGCGCCACCCACGCCACCTCGCCGCGATCCAGTGTCCGGTCGCCGTCGCGGCCGGTCACCGACAGCAGCTCCAGCGTGCGGGCGGTGGCCCGCGCCAGTTCCTTGACCAGCACCTCGCCGGCCGTGGTCTTGACCACGATCCGGTCGCCCCGCCGGGGCT
>JAQGIN010000384.1 GCA_028291125.1 Caulobacter sp. | reverse complement strand
GACATGGTGCGGCTGGCCGAGCGCCTGCCGAACGTCAATCCCGACACCCTGGGCCTGCCCGATGGGGTGATGATGCGGCCGTCGATCGTCGCGGTGTTCGACGCCATCGCCCAGGAGATCATCCTGGTGACGACGGTGCGGCCGGCCGCCGGCGTCACCGCCCAGGCCGCCCACGACGCCGCCCGGGCCCGCATCGAGACGGTGATGGCCGACCTCAAGCGGCCCCTGGCCCACGACGCGCCGCGCGCCGGCCATCCGCCGATCGAGTTCACCACCCCGGTCAGCCGCGCCGACTACGCCGGCATCGTCGACAAGGCCAAGGCCTATATCCACGCTGGCGACATCTTCCAGGTGGTGCCCAGCCACCGCTTCCGCGCGCCGTTCGACCTGCCGCCGTTCGCCCTCTACCGCTCCCTGCGGCGGACCAATCCGTCGCCGTTCCTGTATTTCCTCAATCTCGACGGCTTCCACCTGGTCGGCTCGTCGCCCGAGATCCTGGTGCGGATGCGCGACGGCAAGATCACCATCCGCCCGATCGCCGGCACCCGCCCCCGCGGCGCGACGCCCGAGGAGGACCTGGCCCTGGAGCAGGAACTGCTGGCCGACCCCAAGGAGCGCTCCGAGCACCTGATGCTGCTGGACCTGGGCCGCAACGACGTCGGCCGGGTGTCGATGCTGCGCCAGGCCGGGGCCAACGCGCCGACGACGCCGTCGAAGGGTCCGCGCGTGCGGGTCACCGAGAGCTTCAAGGTCGAGCGCTACAGCCACGTCATGCACATCGTCTCCAACGTCGAGGGCGACGCGCCGGAGAATGTCGACCCGGTCGACGTGCTGATGGCCGCCCTGCCCGCCGGCACCCTGTCGGGCGCGCCCAAGGTGCGGGCCATGGAGATCATCGACGAGCTGGAGATCGAGAAGCGCGGCGTCGGCTATGCCGGGGCGGTCGGCTATATCGGCGCCGACGGCTCGGTCGACACCTGCATCGTGCTGCGCACCGCCCTGGTCAAGGACGGCATGATGTACGTCCAGGCCGGCGGCGGCGTGGTCGCCGACAGCGACGCCGACGCCGAATATGACGAGACCCTGCACAAGTCCCGCGCCCTCAAGCGCGCGGCGGAAGAGGCCTGGCGGTTCGCCTGACACGTCATCCCGGAAACGGCGAAGCCGTTATCCGGGACCCAGGGGCGGTGCGCATGGCCCCTGGGTCCCGGCTCTACGCTGCGCTTCGGCCGGGATGACGATCAAGCCGCCGACACCCGCGCCTGGATCAGCTTCAGCGCCTCGTGGGCCGACAGCGCCGCGCCCTCCTGCCAGGCGTTGATGTAGCTCATGTGCTCGCCGGCGAAATAGAACGGCCCGTCGGGCTTGCAGAGCACGGCGTAGTCGGTGGCGCGCTGGGCCTCGCTCCAATTGACCGCCACCCCCTCGCTGAACGGCGTCTGGCCCCAGGAGACGGTGACCGGCTTGGTCAGTTCGCCGCCCTTGCCCGGATGGAACTTGTCGATCACCCGCCGCGACACCGCGAAGCGCTCCTCGAAGCTCATCGCCGCGTATTTCGCCGGGCCGTCGGGACCGGAGAAGCCGATCGAATAGGCCCCGACCAGGACGCCGGTCTTCTCGCCGAAGCCGCCGCTGGGATACCAGACCAGTTCGTTGGCCTCGTCGGTCCAGGCCAGGCCGCCGTACTGGAAGTCGTCCTGCTCCCAGAACCGCCGGCTCTCCCAGGCCACCTTGGTGCCGGGATGGTACTCGGCCGCGGCGATCGCCTGCTTGACCCTGGGCGTGAAGTCCGACGGGATCTTGGCCAGCACCGGCAGCGGCAGGGTGCAGACGCAGTAGTCGGCCTCCAGCGCCCGCTCGCCGGCCGCGTCGGCATAGACGATCCGCACGCCCTTGGCGGTCTTGCGCAGGCCCTTGACCACCGCGCCGAATTTCACCGCCGGCTTGACCCGCTCGTAGAGAGCGTGGGCGATGCGGTCCATGCCGCCGACCGGCTGCAGCATGGTGGCCTGGAAGTCGATGATCTCCTCGAACACCAGGCTGGCGCCCCAGAACCGCGACGACATCATGTCGGCCATGCGCAGCGGCGGACCGGCCTTGGGCGGGTGGTCGTAGCCGCCGGGCGCGGCGGCGAAGCCGGCCCGGGTGGAGCCGTCGTACCGGTAGCCCTTCGACAGGTCGCCATAGGCCGACAGATAGCCGAGCAGCATCTGCTTATCGAGGCCGGTCAGCTCCTGGTCCAGCGCTCCCTTGTCGACCGCCTTGGCCAGCAGCTCGGTGAAGGCGCCGCGGGTGTCGTCCACCGCCTGGCGCTCGGTGACCACCTTGCCCGCGAAGTCCAGCTTGGCGCCGCGATTGGCGTTGACCATCACCTCCAGCGGCACGTTCAGTTCCTGGCAATAGCCGATGACGGCGTGGTGCCACTGGGGGATGCGGGCCGGGCCGGCGTTGAAATAGGCGTGCTGGCCCGGGGCCCAGGCGCAGGTCTGATCGGGCCGGCCGGTCTGGACCACGGCGTCGCCGCCGCGAATCGACCAGGCCCGGCCGCCGGGACGGCTCCGCGCCTCCAGCACCGTCACCGTGTAGCCGGCCTTGCGCAGCTCGTAGGCGGCGACCAGGCCGGCGACGCCGGCCCCGAGGATCGCCACCGACACCCCTTTTCCGCCGCTCAGCGGCAGCTTGGGCGGACCGGCATAGGCCCGCGGCGCGGCCAGCAGGCCCAGGCCCATCATCGTCGTATAGAGCGCCCCGTAGCCGCCGGCCGCCCCGACCGCGCCGAGAAACCGGCGTCGTGAAAGTCCCATGCTCTTCCCCCTGCCCGAAGTCGGTCATGGAAGAATGAAAACCGGCGTTATGGCAATGGATCGATGGGCTCGACCGCGTCGGCGGCGGCGCGGCGCCCGTCACGCGGGCGCCGCTAGCCGTCCAGGCGGTCGGCCGGCAGGTGCTGGGTGACGGCCGGCGGGGCCATGACCATCACCGTGGCGAAGGTGACGGCGCAGACGGCGGCGAAGGCGGCGGCGGCCACCACCGGCCACATCCGCTGCCGCCGCGTCGGCGCGCGCAACAGCGCCCGCACATAGGCGAGCGCGACGGGGTCGAGGGTGGAATCACCGATGGCCATGCGACGACTGTGCCCGGGAACGCCACGCCGCGCGACGTCAGAGATGCCGCACCCCGATCTTGAGGCGCCGCAAAGCCGCGCCCACATCCACGGCGCGGCTTGGCCTGCGGCGCGTTCGCCCCTAGAAGCTGTGGCTGAAAGGCCCGCCCCATGATCCTGATCATCGATAACTACGACAGCTTCACCTACAACCTCGTCCACTATCTGAACGAGCTTGGGGCCCAGACGCTCGTCCATCGCAACGACGACCTGACCGTGCAGCAGGCCCTGGCCCTGCGGCCGGAGGCGGTGCTGCTGTCGCCGGGCCCCAAGGCCCCCGACCAGGCCGGCATCTGCCTGCCGCTGCTGCGCGGCGCGGGCGAGGACCTGCCGATCCTTGGCGTCTGTCTGGGCCACCAGGCCATCGGCCAGGCCTATGGCGGCGAGGTGGTCCACGCCAAGGCGGTGATGCACGGCAAGACCAGCCTGATCCACCACAACGACAAGGGCATCTTCAAGAACCTGCCCAACCCGTTCACCGCCACCCGCTATCACAGCCTGGCGGTCGACAAGGCCAGCCTGCCGGCCGAGCTGGAGGTCACCGCCTGGACCGAGGACGGCGAGATCATGGGCGTGCAGCATCGCACCCGCCCGGTCTATGGCGTGCAGTTCCACCCCGAATCCATCGCCACCGAGGGCGGCCACCTGTTGCTGGCCAATTTCATCGACCTGGCCGGCGTCAAGCGCGACGCGGCGGTCTGGGTCTAGGCATGTCCGACGCCTTCAAGCCGCTGCTGGCCAAGCTGGCCGACGGTCAGACCCTGTCGGAGGACGACGCCGAGACCTTCTTCGCCGCCTGCCTGCGCGGCGAGCCGAGCCAGGCCCAGGTCGCCGCCGCCGTCACCGCCATGCGCCTGCGCGGCGAGACCATCGGCGAGATCACCGCCTGCGCCCGGGCCATGCGCCGCGCCGCCGTGCACCTGGACCACCCGTTCGAGGTGATCGACACCTGCGGCACCGGCGGCGACGGCCTGCACACCTTCAACATCTCCACCGCCGCCGCCTTCGTGGCGGCCGGCGGCGGGCTGAAGGTGGCCAAGCACGGCAACCGCGCCATCTCCTCGCGCTCGGGGACGTCGGATGTGCTGGCCGCCCTGGGGGTCAATATCGACGCCGGGCTGGAGCGGCAGAGCAAGGCCCTGGCCGACGCCGGCATCTGCTTCCTGTTCGCCCCGGCCCATCACGGGGCCATGCGCCACGTCACCCCGATCCGCGCCGAACTGGGTTTCCGCACCATCTTCAATCTGCTGGGGCCGCTGTCGAACCCGGCCGGGGCCACCCGCCAAGTGATGGGGGTCTATGACCCGCGCCTGCTCGACCCGCTGGCCCGGGTGCTGGGCGCGCTGGGGGCCAAGCGCGCCTGGACCGTGCACGGCGGCGGCATGGACGAGATGACCACCACCGGCGAGACCCTGGTGGTCGAATGGCACGAGGGGGCGGTGCGCCACTTCACCATCACCCCCGAGGCCGTCGGCCTGCCGCGCGCGGCGCTGTCGGACCTGACCGGCGGCGACCCGGCCCACAACGCCGCCGCCCTGCTGGCCCTGCTCGACGGCGCGCCGGGGGCCTATCGCGACATCGTCCTGCTCAACGCCGCCGCCGCCTTCCTGGTCGGCGACAAGGTCGAGACCCTGACCGAGGGCGTCGCCCTGGCCGCGGCGGTGATCGACGACGGCCAGGCCATGACCGCCCTGCGCGGCCTGATCGAGGCGACCAACGCATGACCGACATCCTGGCCCAGATCGCCGCCTACAAGCGCGACGACGTCGCCACCCGCAAGCGCGCCCAGCCGTTCGCCGAGCTCGACGCCGCCGCCCGGGTGGCGCCGCCGCCGCGCGACTTTCGCGCCGCGCTCGCGGCCAAGCACGCCCCCGGCCAGCTGGCCCTGATCGCCGAGATCAAGAAGGCCTCGCCGTCCAAGGGCCTGATCCGCGCCGACTTCGACCCGCCGGCCCTGGCCAAGGCCTATGAGGCCGGCGGCGCGGCCTGCCTGTCGGTGCTCACCGACGGCCCCAGCTTCCAGGGCGACGACGCCTATCTGGTCGCCGCCCGCGCCGCCGTCGCCCTGCCCTGCATCCGCAAGGACTTCCTGGTCGACCCCTGGCAGGTGGCCGAATCACGGAGCCTGGGGGCCGACGCCATCCTGGTGATCCTGGCGATGATCGACGATTCGCTGGCCGCCGAGCTGATGGCCGAGGCCGCGCGATTCGGCATGGACGCCCTCGTCGAGGTCCATGACGACGCCGAGATGGATCGAGCCGGCGCCCTGGACGCCACCCTGGTCGGCATCAACAACCGCGACCTGAAAAGCTTCGTCGTCGACCTGGCGGTGACCGAGCGGCTGGCCGCCCGCGCCCCGAAGGACGCCCTGCTGGTCACCGAGAGCGGCGTCTTCACCGCCGCTGACGCCCGCCGCATGGAGGCGGCCGGGGCGACGGCCATGCTGGTCGGCGAAAGCCTGATGCGCCAGGCCGACGTCACGGCGGCCACGCGAACCCTGCTCGCCGGCGCCTGAACCGTCCGGGGCCGCGGCCGCGGCTGCGGCAATCCGTAACTTGACGTTAACGAAGAACACCTAGAGAACATTCGCAAGGTTTGCGGTTTGTTCCGCGTCAGATTCGGTTGTCGAGGCCCGCCATGCTCACGCGTAAACAGCA
>JAQGIN010000373.1 GCA_028291125.1 Caulobacter sp. | reverse complement strand
CGAAATGAACCTGATCAACCGCACGGTCCACCGGGCGGGCAAGGAGATCGACCTGCAGCCGCGCGAATTCCAGCTGCTGGAGTTCATGATGCGCCACGCCGGCCAGTCGGTGACCCGCACCATGCTGTTGGAGAAGGTCTGGGAATATCACTTCGACCCGCAGACCAACGTCATCGACGTGCACATTTCCCGGTTGCGCTCGAAGATCGACAAGGGGTTCGACCGGGCCATGCTGCAGACCGTGCGCGGAGCCGGCTACCGGCTCGATCCGTAGGCGGCGCGACCGCGTCGTGCTAGGCTGAGGGCCATGAACAAGCCGACCAAGCCTGTCTCTGACGACCCGGCGGCGGATCTCGACGATCCGGAGGTCGCCGCGATGATCGCCGAGGACGCCGCCTTCGCGCCGGAGGCCGACGCTTGGCTTGCCCGCAACCACGACGCGGTGAACGAGTCGATCATTCAAGCGCGTAAGGAGTTCGCCGAGGGCAAGGCCGAGCCTTGGGACATGGACGAGATGCTCGGTGACCTGCGCGCGGAGTTCGAAAAGAACCGTCAAACCTGAATGGCGGCGCCGACGGTCGTAAGATCCGCCAAGGCGCGAAAGGACGTTCGCGACCTCTATGTCTGGATCGTCGATGAGAGTGGTCTGGTGCGTGCGGAGCAGATTATCGCTCGCATCGAGAGGGCCGTTCAACGTTTGGCCAATCATCCGCTTCTAGGACGTCCGCGCCCGGACTTCGTGGGCGAACCCAGGTCATTTTTCGTCGTCTCATGGCTAATTGTTTATGAGCCTTTGAGGGACGGAGCGGGTATCCATCTTCTCCGCATCATCGACAGCCGCCGCGACGTCGTCGCCCTGCTCGGCAAGAAGACCTAGCCCATGCGCCTGCCGCGTCTCTTCCGCACCACGCCGTTCCGCCTGACGCTGCTGTTCCTGGCGCTGTTCGCCGGGGCCGCCAGCCTGTTCCTCGGCTACATCTACATCGCCACCGCCGGCGAGGTGAACCGCCGCGCCGACACCGAGATCACCCGCGAGATGCAGAGCCTGGAGGCGGCCTATCGGGTGGGCGGGGTCAACGCCCTGAACCAGACCATCGTCGAGCGCCAGACCGGCGAACGGCAGTTCCTGTATCTGCTGCTCGACAAGGACGGCAAGCGCATCACCGGCTCGATCGAGCAATCGCCGCTCGAGAAGTTCGAGGGGGCGGGCCCCAGCTGGGCCAGTTTTCGGGTCACCGAGACCGACATCGACGGCGCCCAGGTGCGCAGCGCCGCCCGCGGCGTGCAGGAGAAGCTGGCCGGGGGCGAGACCCTGTTCGTCGGCGCCGACGTCGCCGAGTCCGAGGGCTATGTGATGAAGATCGTCCGGGCCATGTGGGGGGCCGGGGCGCTGGTCATCATCCTCGGCCTGGCCTTCGGGGTGATCCTCAGCCGCAATGTCAGCCGCAGCATGCAGGGCCTGGTCGACGTCGTGAACGCCGTGCGGGCCGGCGACCTGCACGCCCGGGCCCGGGTGCGCGGCACCCGCGACGAATATGACGAGCTGTCCGAGGGCCTCAACGACATGCTCGACCGCATCGAGCGGCTGATGGGCGGCCTGCGCCACGCCGGCGACGCCATCGCCCACGACCTGCGCTCGCCGCTGACGCGGCTAAGAGCGCGCATGGAGGTGGCGCTGATCGACGCCGAGAACGGCAAGGGCGATCCGGTGGCGGCCCTGGAGACCGCCCTGGTCGACGCCGACGGCGTGCTCAAGACCTTCAACGCCGTGTTGGCCATCGCCCGATTGCAGGCGGCCGGCCAGGCCCCCGACCAAAAGCTGTTCGACGCCAGTGAACTGGCCGGCAACATGGCCGAGCTCTACGAGCCATCGTGCGAGGACAAGGGCCAGGACTTCAAGGCCGAGCTGACCCCGGCCCTGATGGTGCGCGGCAACCAGGAGTTCATCGCCCAGGCCCTGGCCAACATCCTCGACAACGCCGTCAAATACACCCCGGCCGGCGGGGCGGTGATGCTGCGGGCCCGCCGCACCTCCTCCGGCGAGCTGGAGTTCTCGGTCACCGACACCGGCCCCGGCGTGCCCGACGAGGATCGCGGCCGGGTGGTGCAGCGCTTCGTGCGGCTGGAGAACAGCCGCAGCGAGCCGGGGGCGGGCCTGGGCCTGTCGCTGGTCGCCGCCGTCGCCGCCTCGCACGGCGGCCGTCTGGAACTGGCCGAGGGCCCCGGCAAGGTCGGCAAGATGGGCCCGGGCCTGCGGGTGGCGCTGGTGCTGCCGCGGGTGGAGTAGGGGGTCTAATCCGCCGCCATCCCTCTTTTTCATCATCCCCGCGAAAGCGGGGATGATGGGCGTGGGGAGGTGAGCCGAGCTAGCCCGCCCGGCGCTGCTTCAACCGCGCCCGCAGCTCGCCCAGCCCCGCGATCAGCCCCTGGTGGTTGATGCGGTGATAGGCCGAGCGGGCTGGCAGCACGCTCGACAGCCGCCGGTGGGCGCGGCCGAGATTGTGGTAGGGCAGCCGCGGCAGCAGGTGGTGCAGGCCGTGATAGCGCAGGCCGACCGGAGCCCA
This sequence comes from Caulobacter sp., assembly GCA_028291125.1. Classification (GTDB taxonomy): domain Bacteria; phylum Pseudomonadota; class Alphaproteobacteria; order Caulobacterales; family Caulobacteraceae; genus Caulobacter. Next base: position 50 of record JAQGIN010000373.1, on the reverse strand, counting down.
GAGGGCCGGCAGCAGGGCCGGCGGCGGCACGTTCACCGAATCCAGGAACT
>JAQGIN010000369.1 GCA_028291125.1 Caulobacter sp. | reverse complement strand
GCCGCCCAGGGCGTCGCCCCGGCCGGCCAGCAGGCGGCCGTCGGCCAGGGCCAGGGCGTCGCCGTCGGTCCGCAGCAGGCGGCCGGGATCGCCCGAGGCGATCACCCAGCCCGCCGGCTCGGCCAGGGCCACATAGAGGCGGCCGGTGTCGCCGGCCGAACCGATCCACAGGCGGCGTTTCGAGGCGGCGGCGGTGGCGGCGGCGCGTCGCCAGTCGGCGGCGGGATCGACGCCGGCCACGGCCGAGACGCCGTCCGACCCGACGACCGCCACGGCCAGGGCTTCGCCGCCGGCCGCGCGCAGGGCGATCTCGGCGGCGTCGATCGGGGCGGCGGGGTTGCGTCGCAGCAGGTCGGCGGCGGCCGACAGTCCGGCGCGCTGGGCGGCCAGGCTGGTCTCGACCCGTCCGGCCAGACCGCCGGCCTGGGCGGCCAGCGCCGCGTCGCGGGGCGACGACCCCGCCTCATGCCGCAGACGCTGAATTCCGAAGGCGGTGTAGACGGCCAGCAGCAGCAGGGCCGCGAGGATGGCGATGCGAATGAAGCCTTGGGACGGCGAACGGACGGGGCGCGGCCGCGCGGCGACGGACGCCGGCAGTCCGGCCTCCGCCGGTCTCCCGGTCCTCGCAACGCCGCTGTCCAACCCCAAGACTCCCCAGATCCAAGGCGCGAGTCACCCCGCGCCAAACACGGTGAATCCTAACGCACGGTTAGGCCTCGCGCCACGGGCGAACCGGCGCCGTGACGATGGGGCGCAAGCGTCGCAGGGGTTGCGCGCCCGTCAGTCCAGGGCCTTGCCCGCCAGCTCCAGGACGTTCTTCGACAGTCCCTGCTGGGCGACGATGCGCTCCAGCTGGGCCCGCATCAGCCCGCCGAGCTCGGGGACGTAGCGTCGCCAGCTTCCCAGCGGCTCGACCAGGCGAGCGGCGGTCATCGGGTTGTAGGCGTCGACGGCCAGGATCTGGTCGGCCAGGAAGGCGTAGCCGGCCCCGCTGGGATCGTGGAACCGGGCCGGATTGCCGCTGGAGAAGCCTTGGACCAGGGCGCGGAAGCGGTTGGGGTTGGTGGCGTCGAAATCGGGGTGGGCGGTGAGGCCCAGCACCCGGCCGATCGCGCCTTCCGACGGGTCGCGGGCCTGGACCGAGAACCACTTGTCCAGCACCAGCGGCTCGCCCTTCCAGCGGGCGTGGAAGGCGGCCAGGGCGGCGTCGAACGGCTCGCCGCCGACCTGGGCCAGGGCGTTGAGGCCGCCGATGGCGTCGGTCATGGTCGCCGCCGCTTCGAAATGGCCGACGACGCGCTCGACATTGGCGGCGTGCGGGTCACAGGCCAGCAGCTCGACGCAGGCGTTGCGCAGGGCCCGGCGGCCGGCCGCGGCGGCGTCGGTCGAGAATTCGGCCTCGCTCTGCAGCTCGACATGCAGCTGGCGCAGCCGATCGCCCAGATGCACGGCGACCCGCAGCTTCAGGGCGTCGCGCGCCGCGTGCAGGGCGGCCGGGTCGGCGGGCTGCATGGCCAGGCTGAGGTCGGACTCGCTGGGCAGGGCCAGCAGCAGGGCCTTGAAGGCGTGGTCGGCGGCCGGGTCGTCCAGCGCCCGGCCCAGGGCCTCGGCGTAGCGCTCCTCGTTGACCTCGTCGGGCGCCCCAGCGGCGCGGCTCAGGATCAGCTCCCGGGCCAGGGTCTGGCCGGCCTCCCAGCGGTTGAACAGGTCGGGATCGGCGGCGAACTGGACGTAGCGGTCGACCGGCCGGGTGTCGGTCTCCAGGGTCACCGGGGCCGAGAACCCGCGCAGGGCGGAGATCACCGGCGGGCTGGCCACGCCCTCCCAGCGCACGGTCTTGGTGGCGGTGTCGAGCACCACCACCTCGCTGTCGCGCAGGCGAGCGCCGTCCTGGTCGAGCAGGCCGATGGTCACCGGGATCGGCAGCGGCCGCTTGGTCGGCTGGCCCGGCGTGGGGGCGGTGGCCTGGGTGAGGGTCAGCTCCAGGGTCTTGGCCCGCGCGTCATAGACGTGGCTCAAGGTGACGGTAGGCGTGCCGGCCTGTTCGTACCAGGCGAAGAAGTCGGTCAGGTCGCGGCCGCTGGCGTCGGCGTAGCAGGCGATGAAGGCCTCGACCGTGGTCGCCTGGCCGTCGTGGCGTTCGAAATAGAGGTCCGACCCGGCCCGGAAGGCGTCGTCGCCCAGCAAGGTCTTCAGCATGCGGATGACCTCCGAGCCCTTCTCGTAGATCGTCGCGGTGTAGAAGTTGTCGATCTTCAGATAGCTGGACGGCCGCACCGGATGGGCCAGGGGGCCGGCGTCCTCGGCGAACTGCCGGGCCCGCAGCGCCTTGACGTCCTTGATCCGGCAAACCGCCGCGCCGCGCATGTCGGCCGAGAAGCTCTGATCGCGGAACACCGTCAGGCCTTCCTTCAGGCACAGCTGGAACCAGTCGCGGCAGGTGATGCGGTCGCCGGTCCAGTTGTGGAAATATTCGTGGGCCACGACGCTTTCGATGCGCTCGTAGTCCTGGTCGGTGGCGGTGCGGGCGTCGGCCAGCAGCAGGGAGCTGTTGAAGATGTTCAGCCCCTTGTTCTCCATGGCCCCGAAGTTGAAGTCGCGGACGGCGACGAACATGAACAGGTCCAGATCATATTCGCGGCCCCAGGCCTCCTCGTCCCATTTCATCGCCCGCTTCAGACTGTCGAGGGCGTAGACGGCGCGCGGCGCCTGGCCGGGATCGACGAACAGCCGCAGCGCCACCTGACGGCCGCTCATGGTGGTGAAGCTGTCCTCCAGCACGTCCAACTCACCGGCCACCAGGGCGAACAGATAGGCCGGCTTGGGAAAGGGGTCGTTCCACACCGCGTAGCGGCGGCCGTCGCCCAGATCGCCGCTGTCGCCCAGATTGCCGTTGCTGAGCAGGTGCTGGAAACTGGCGTCGGCCTCGATCCGCACCGTGTAGCGGCTGAGCACGTCGGGCCGGTCGGGGAAGTAGGTGATGGTGCGGAAGCCCTCGGCCTCGCACTGTGTGCAGAACCGGCCGCCGGACATGTAGAGACCCATCAGGGCCTTGTTGGCCGAGGGATCGATCTCGACCTCGGTGGTCAGCACGAACTGGTCGGGCACGCCGGTCAGGGTCAGCAGTTCGTCGTCGAGGGTGCGCTGGTTGTCGCTCACCGGCTTGCCGTCGATGGCCACCGACAGCAGCTTCAGCCGCTCGCCGTTCAGCACCAGTGGTTGGTCATGGGTTCCGTCGCGCCGCACGCGCAGCGTCGCCTTGACCCGTGTCGCCGTCGGGTCGAGCCGGAACTCCAGCTGGGTGTCCTCGATGAGGAACGGGAAGGGGCGATAGTCGGTGAGCCGGATCGGCTGGGGCGTGTCGGTGCGCATGCACAACAGCTAAGGCGGTCAGGTCGCTTTCGCCAGCGCCGAGCGGCGAAAGACGGCTATTTCGGTCGGCCGCGGGCGAAGGTCGCGGCCGGCGGGCTGGCGAAGAATTCGCGGTCGGCCTTGGGCGCGGCCGGCGGCGCGCCGCCGGTGACCGGCCGGCGATGGAGTTCGCTTTCCAGGGCCGCCATCCGCTCGGTCAGCGAGGCGGCGGTCATGCCGGTGGCCGGGGGCGTGGGATGGGGCGGGGCCGCCGCCGCCGGAGCCGAGGTCCGGGCCGCTTCTGGCGCCTTGGCGGCGGGGACTTCGTCAAGGCTGGGCAGGTCGCACAGATCCAATTCGACGGCCGCGGCGCGCCGGGCCAGGGCGCGCAGGGCTTCGGGCGAGGCCGCGCCGCTGGCCACCAGGGTGATCAGGTCCAGAACGACGCCATGCAGGCGCGGGGCGTTGGCGATCAGCCGCGCCTGGGCCTCGACGCGATGCGGGTCGCGGTCGTATTCGGCCCGGGGGGCGCGCCAGCCGCCCCAGTCCTCGAGGTCGGTGAACACGATCGGATGGGTGCCGGGAACCGGATGGTGCGAAGTGTCCTCGGCGGTGCGCCACTTGTTGCGGGCCCGCGACACCCGCCAGCGGTCGCCGCCGGCCTTGGCCGAGGGGTTGTCGCGGGGGTCGGCCGTCAACTCCGAGGCGTGGAACATCCGCCCCAGACCAACGTCATAGGTGATCCGAGTCGGCTCCTCGACGCCGTTGGTCCAGGCGGGCACGACGCGCTCCACCGTCGCCCACGCGCCGACGCTCTCGACCCAGACACGCTGGTTTTTTATGAATTGGGCCTTGGCCATCGTGCTCGGAGAATCTTGTTCTCCTCATGACGCCTATGCAAAGGATACAACAAGGTTAACGGTCTGGCCGCGGGCAAGCTCGACCATCATGACCAGCGGAGACTTGGACGTCCTCCAGACTAGTCAAAATGTCGGCCGCCCGACGCATCGCGGGGGCGCGGAGACCTTGACGCCGGGTCAGTCTTTCCAGTCTGTCAAAGCGCGCTATCGTAGACCCTAACGACCCGCGGCGACGGCGGGCATGGGAGGCGGGCCGGTGGATTTCGACTATTCGGACGACCAGAAGGTCCTCAAGGACGAGGCGCGCAAATTCCTCGCCGCCCGCTGCGGCCCGGCGGTGGTGCGCGGCGTGCTCGACGACCCGACGCGCAGCTTCGACCAGAACCTGTGGGTCGGCGTGGCCGAGCAGGGTTGGCTGGCGACCTGCATCCCCGAGGAATATAACGGCCTTGGCCTGGGTCATGTGGAGCTGTGTGCTCTCGCCGAGGAACTGGGCCGGGCCTTGGCCCCGATCCCCTTCGCCTCCACCGTCTATGGCCTGGCCGAGGGGGTGATGCTGGCCGGCTCGCCCGAGCAGAAGGCCGCCGTCCTGCCGCGCATCGCCGCCGGCGAACTGATCGGCTGCCTGGCCACCTCGGAGGGGCCTGGCGTGGTCACCGCCGCCACCCTGGCCTGCCGGGTGGAGAACGGCCGGCTGTCCGGGGTGAAGATCCCGGTCACCGACGGCGACGTCGCCGACATGGCTCTGGTCCTGGCCCAGGAGGGCGGGCGGCCAAGCCTGTTCCTGGTCGACCTCAAGGCCAGCGGCGTGGCGCGCGAGACTCTCACCAGCCTGGACCCGACCCGCGGCGTCGCCCGCCTGACCTTCGGCGGGGTGGTCGCCGACCGGGTCGGGGCGGCGGGCGCGGGCTTCGATTTGACGCAGGCCATTCTCGACCGCGCCGCCGTGCTCTTGGCCTTCGAACAGCTGGGCGGCGCCGACCGCTGCCTGGAGATGGCCCGCGAATACGCCCTGAGTCGCTACGCCTTCGGCCGGGTGATCGCCGGCTACCAGGCGATCAAGCACAAGCTGGCCGACATCTACGTCAAGAACGAGGTCGCCCGCTCCAACGCCTATTACGGGGCTTGGGCGCTGGAGGTCGACGCGCCCGAGCTGCCGCTGGCCGCCTCGGCCGCCCGCATCGCCGCCTCCGACGCCTTCTGGTTCGCCAGCAAGGAGAGCGTCCAGGTGCACGGCGGCATGGGCTTCACCTGGGACGTCGATTGCCACCTCTACTACCGGCGCTCCCGGCAGCTGTCGCTGGTGGCTGGGGCGCCCAAGCTCTGGAAGGAACGCCTGGTCGGCGAACTCGAACGCAAGAACGCGGCGTAGGAGCGAGATCATGGACTTCAACGACTCCCCCGCCGAGGCCGCCTATCGCGAAGAGGCCCGGGCCTGGCTGACCACCAACGCCGCCGCCCACCGCGCCGAGCACGGCGACGCCAAGCCGACGACGCCCGAACACATGGCCGCCGCCAAGGCCTGGCAGGCGCGCAAGGCCGCCGCCGGCTACGCCTGCGTCTCCTGGCCCAAGGACTGGGGCGGCGGCGGGGGCGGGCCCGTGCAGTCGGTGATCTTCGGCCAGGAAGAAGCCAAGGCCGGGGTGTCCTACGGCTATTTCACCATCGGCCTGGGCATGTGCGTGCCGACGGTGATGGCCTTCGCGGATGACGAGACCAAGCGGCGCTTCGTCGGGCCGGCGGTGACCGGCGAGGCGATCTGGTGCCAGCTGTTCTCCGAACCGGCCGGCGGCTCCGACGTCGCGGCCCTGCGCACCCGGGCGGTGAAGGACGGCGACGACTGGATCATCAACGGCCAGAAGGTCTGGACCACCGGCGCCCACTATAGCGACTACGGCATCCTCCTGGTCCGCACCGATCCCGACGTGCCCAAGCACAAGGGCCTGACCATGTTCTGGATCGACATGAAGGACCCCGCCGTCGAATGCCGGCCGATCCACCAGATGTCGGGCGGCCGCGACTTCAACGAGGTCTATTTCACCGACCTGCGGGTCAAGGACAGCCAGCGGCTGGGCGGGGTCGGCGACGGCTGGAAGGTGGCCCTGGTCACTCTGATGAACGAGCGGCTGGCGGTCGGCGG
>JAQGIN010000339.1 GCA_028291125.1 Caulobacter sp. | reverse complement strand
TCTCGAGGCGGTGCGGGCCTATGCCGAGCGTTTCGACCTGGCCGCCGACAACCTCGACCGCCGCGCCCTGCAATGGTCGCAACTGCGCGGCGCCCGCTCGGGCCGGGTGGCCTGGCAGTTCATCCGGGATTTGGCCGGGGAGCTGGGCAAGGGTTTGCCGGCCTAGGCCCTGCGTCCTTCGAGGCCCGCTCGCGCGGGCGCCTCAGGATGAGGAATTCGGTACAGTCGTCCTCATCCTGAGGTGCGAGCCGTAGGCGAGCCTCGAAGGACGCCCTACTTCGGCAGCACCAAGTTCGGATCGACCGGCTTGGCCTTGTCCTTCACCGTCGGGGCGTAACGGACCTCGAAGTGCAGCTGCGGCTCGCTGACGCCGCCGGTGGCCCCGACCTCGCCGATCTGCTGACCCTGGACGACCTGCTGGCGCATCTTGACGTCGGCCGAGGACAGGTGGGCGTAGGCGGTGACCCAGCCGTCGGCGTGCTTGATCAGCACCAGATTGCCGAAGCCCGGCACCTGGTTGCCGGCATAGACCACCTCGCCGTCGGCGGCGGCCCGCACCGGCGAGCCGTCGGCGGACTGGATGTTGAGGCCGTCATTGCGCTGGCCGGTGCCCTTGGGGCCGAAATCGGAGATCACCGGGCCACGCAGCGGCCAGACGAAGCGGCCGCGGCCGGCGGCGGTGATCTCCGCCTCGGTCGGCGGGGCGGCGGTCTCGATGATCGCCCGGCCCGGCAGGGCCGGCTGGGCGGCGACCGGCGCGGTCGGGGTGCGCGGATAGGACGACGGCGGGGCCTGGATCGGCCGCGACGGCGTGTAGGGGATCGGGGCCGACGGCGTATAGGCCGGCGGCGCGCTGGTGGTCACCGGCGGCGTCTCCACCGACGGGGTGCGGGTGACGGCCTGGGGCGGCAAGGCCGGGCGGGTGGTGACGGTGGTGCGGATCGGCCCCTTGTCGCGGAAACCGTCGGGCAGGACCAGCTTCTGGCCCTTCTTCACCGCCGCGCCGCGGCGCAGGTTGTTCGCGCTGGCCAGGGCGGCGGGCGTGACGCCGAAGCGCCGGGCGATCTCGGCCACGGTATCGCCAGTCTGGACGACATAGGCCTTGTTGGTGGTGGCCGGGCCCTTCAGGCGGTCGCCGGGATTGATCCGGTACGGCGACTTGAGGTCGTTGTCCTCCGCCAGGGCCTTGCGCGTGGTGCCCAGTTCGCGGGCGATGGAATCGATGGCGTCGCCCTTCTTGACCACGTGGATCTTCGGCTTGCCGGCCAGCTCGACCACCGGACCGGTGACGGACACGGTCGTGGTGCTGGTCGGCCGCGACGGCTCGGCGGCGGGCTCGTCCTCGACCGGGCGCGGCGCGGGGCGGCTGGCGGTCGGTCCCGGGAAGGTCGGCTGGGCGGCGTCGGAACGGTTGGGCGCGGGCCCGGCCAGCATGGTCGTGGTCCGGGTCGGGCCCTTGTCGCGGAAGCCGGCCGGCAGGCGCAGCTTCTGGCCCTTGCGGATCGACGCCCCGGTCTTCAGGTCGTTCTCCTCGGCCAGGGCGGCGGCGGCGACGTTGAAGCGCTTGGCGATGGCGAACATCGTGTCGCCGGTCTGGACGACATAGGCCTTGGCCTGCGTGGCCGGGCCCTGCAGCTCCTGGCCGGGCTTGATGCGGTAAGGCTTCTTCAGGCCGTTGGCCTCGATCAGCTCGGCCTGGCTGACGCCCAGCTTGCGGGCGATGCCGACGATGGCGTCGCCCTTCTTGACCACATAGGTGACGCCGGGACCGGCGACCTCGACCACCGGGCCGGTCACGGTGGTGACCGTCACGGGCTTGGGGGCCGGGGCCGGGGTCGGCGGAAGGCGGCGGGTCTCGGCCGAGGGCGCGGCCTGGGTCAGCGGGGCTAGCTGCCGGCTTTCCACCGGGGCGGCGGGCGGCGGCGCCGTCATTTGAGTGGTTTCGGGCTCGTCGCGCCGGGGCGGGGCGACCAACTGGTCGGCGGGCGGCGTCGGCCGCACGGCCGGCGGAGCCTGGACGATCGGGAAGTTGGGCGTGGGCCCCTGGCGCGCGCCAGACACAGACCCGGAATCCGTCGTCTCGCAGGCCGCGAGGGTTCCAGCCGTCAGGGCGATCATCGCCGCCCGCGTGAACAACTGCCTCATCGACGCTCCTTTCCCTGACGAAGGCTTCACTCGCCGTCGCAAGGGTGAATCAATCATTAACCACGAGAGCGATCGCATCCGATGGACGCTGTCGCTCCCCATTCAAAGCCCGGCCTCACAGCTCGCGGGCGACGCCGTCGAGCAAGGGCACGAAGCGCACGTCGCACAAGGCTTCGACCTTGAAGCCCCCCTTGCCGTCGCCGGCGTAACGGCGAAGGCTCTGCACCGGGCCCTTGCCGACCGGCGCCACCAGCACGCCGTTAGGCTTCAGCTGGGTCAAAAGTTTGACCGGTTCGTCCTGGGCGGCGGCGGTGACCATGATGCGGTCGAACGGGGCCTGCTCGGCCCAGCCCTCGCCGCCGTCGCCGAACTTGGTGATGACATTGGTCAGACCCAGGATCGCGAAGCGGGCCTCGGCCTCCTTCATCAGGGTGCGGTAGCGCTCGACCGTGTAGACCAGCCGCGACACCTTGGAGAGGATGGCGGTCTGGTAGCCCGAGCCGGTGCCGATCTCCAGCACCCGCGAGCGCGGTTCGATGGTCAGGGCCTGGGTCATCAGGCCGACGATATAGGGCTGGCTGATGGTCTGGCCGCAGGCGATCGGCAGGGCCGAGTCCTCCCACGAGCGTTCCTTGAACAGGTCCGGGGTGAACAGGTCGCGGGGCGTCTTCTCGATGGCGTTGAGCACGCCGGGATCGGTGACCCCTTGCGAGCGCAGGGCCATGATCAGCTTGGCCACCTGGGTCTGGGCCGCGCCCTTGTCCTTGGCGGCGGCCATCAGGCTTTGACCTTGGGCGGGGCGCCGCCGAGCACGCCCTTGAGCTTGTGGACGGTCTCGTTGTGGGTCAGGTCGATGTGCAGCGGCGTCACCGAGATCCGGCCCTCGTGCACCGCCCGCAGGTCGGTGCCGTCCGGCGGGCTGGACGGCTTGAGGGTGAAGCCCATCCAGTAATAGTCGCGGCCGCGCAGGTCGGTGCGCTTTTCCATGTGGCGCATGTGGGCGTCGCGGAAGCCCTGGCGGGTGACCTCGACGGCGGTGACCTGGTCGGCCGCCACGGCCGGGAAATTGACGTTCATCACCACGTTGTCAGGCCAGCCGACCTCGAGCAGGCGCTGGATAATGCCCGGACCGTGGGCCTCGGCGGTCTCCCAGTGGGCGACGACGCCATCGTGGAAATAGGTCATGGCCTGCGACAGGGCGATGGCGCGGATGCCCATGGCCATGCCCTCGATGGCCCCGGCCACCGTGCCCGACAGGGTGACGTCCTCAGCGATGTTCTGGCCGCGGTTGACGCCTGACAGGATCAGGTCGGGGCGCGGGCCGTCGATCAGCTCCTGCACCGCCAGCATCACGCAGTCGGTCGGCGTGCCCTCGACCGAGAACCGGCGCGGGTCGATTTTCCGCACCCGCAGCGGATCGGCCAGGGTCAGGGCCCGGCTGGCCCCCGACTGCTCGTATTCCGGGGCGCAGATCCAGATGTCGTCGCTCAGCGCCCGGGCGATGCGCTCCAGACAGGCCAGGCCCTCGGCGTGGATGCCGTCGTCATTGGTGAGCAGGATTCTCACGTCGCACCGCCGAT
>JAQGIN010000310.1 GCA_028291125.1 Caulobacter sp. | reverse complement strand
CAGGGCGAAACTAGCCCGCGGCAGCCGGGCCATGGCCAGCTGGTCGGCGACATAGGGGATCACCGACGACGACACCCCCACCCCGACGGCGGCGGCCAGCAGCACCGGATCGACCAGGGCCGCGCGGGCGTCGGGAAAGCCGAACGGCAGGGCGATGACCGCCGCCACCAGCATGGCCGCTCCCAGCCGGTCCAGGCCGCCCGGCCCCGAGATCCTGTGGCCCAGCACGATATAGAGGACGAACAGCGCGCAATTGCCGAAGGCGAAGGCGTAGCCCAGCAGCGCCCCCTCCAGCCTCAGCTGGGTCAGGGCGTAGACGCCGGCGGCGGCCAGCAGCAGCGCGGCCACATTGCGCCCGGACCGCGCGCCCACGGCCGCCAGGCCGATCGGGCCGACGAACTCGATGGCCCCCACCGTCGCCAGCGGCAGCCGAGCGATGGCCAGGTAGAACAGCGTGTTCATCGCCGCGAGCACCGCGCCCAGGGCGACGATGGTCCAGCGGTCGGCCGCCGTCAGGGTCCGCCAATAGACCCAGGGCCGCCGCCACAGGGCGAAGATCACCGCGGCGCTGGCGATCCGCAGCCAGGCGACGCCCAGCGGCGCCACCTGGGCGAACAGCATCACCGCGAAGGCCGGGCCCAGATAGTGGAACACCGCGCTGACCGCGAAGATGGCCTGGGGCGGCGTCCGGTCGGCGCCGCGTTGAAGGGAGAGCGAGAGGGGCTGGTTCATGGCCCAGACGGTGCGGGATTCCTTGCTCGCCGCCCATGGCTATATGAAGGTTATGAGCGCATCGTTCCTTCATAACGAAGGCAAATTGACGATGAGCACTTCACGTTCGCCGCTGCTGCGCGATTCCACCAACATCGCCATCCTCGAGCGGCTCGGCGCCGATCCGCGCGTCAGCATCACCGAACTGGCGCGGACGGTCGGCATGTCGGGCCCCGCCGTGCGCGAACGGGTGCAGCGGCTTGAGGAGGCCGGCGTGATCCGGGGGACGCGGCTGGACCTCGACCCGGCGCTGCTGGGCTATCCGATCGCGGTCATGGTGCGGATCCGGCCGATGCCGGGCCAGTTGCCGAAGATCATCGACCTGGCCCGCGCCAGCCCGCGCGTCGTCGAGTGCCATCGGATCACCGGCGAGGATTGCTTCATCCTGAAGATGCAGTTGGAGAGCCTGGCCGTGCTCGACACCGCGCTGGACGCCTTCCTGGCCTATGGCCAGACCACGACCTCGATCATCCAGTCGTCGCCGGTGCCGCCGCGTCCCCTGCCGCTGACCAACGGCGCCGCGCCGCTCTAGGCTCTGATGGACCCTCGGCGCCGTGGGGCGAAAACCTCGTCCTTCGACAAGCTCAGGAGGAGGTTTCGACTACGCCGTCGCGGCAATAGCCCTCATCCTGAGCTTGTCGAAGGACGAGGGCGGGCCCGCTGAAGGCGCCCCAGCCAAGCGTCCACAGACCCCAAAGCACATTGCGGTGAGCCATCCCCCGATCCGTCTCCCCGGCGAAAGCCGGGACCCAGATTCATCCGGGCCTCTCCGGGTTTCACCTGGGCCCCGGCCTTCGCCGGGGAGACGGCGCTAGACGGGCGATTCAGAGCCAAAAATCACGCCCAGCCCCCTCACCGCTGGGCGTACAGCCCGGCCAGCACCGCCGGGGCCAGGCCCGGCAGATCCTCGGCGATCAGGCCCGGGCCGTGGGCGGCGGCGGCCTCGGCGTGGATCCACACCCCGGCGCAGGCGGCCTCGAAACTCTCCATGCCCTGGGCGATCAGGCCGGCGACGAAGCCGGCCAGCACGTCGCCCGAACCGGCGGTGGCCAGCCACGGCGCGCCGTTGAGGCTGACGGCGGCGCGGCCGTCGGGGGCGGCGATGACGGTGTCCGAACCCTTGAGCACGACGATGCCGCCGGCCCGCCTGGCCGCCTCGCGCGCCGCCGTCACCCGCTCGGGCGAGGCCGCCAGCAGGCCGGGAAAGATGCGCTCGAACTCGCCCGGATGCGGGGTCAGCACGTCGTCGCGATCGAGCGCCGAGAACAGCGCCTCGGGGTCGTGGCGGAAGCTGGTCAGGGCGTCGGCGTCGACCACCAGGGCCGCGCCGGTGCGAGCCAGGGCGAACAGGTTGCGCTGGGTCGCCTCCCCCACCCCGGCGGCCGGGCCGATGACCACCGCGTCGGCCGCTTCGGCGGCGGCCTCCAGCTCCAGCTCGCTCTCCAGCGGGGCCAGCATGATCGCCTCCAGATGGGCGGCGTTGATCGCCAGGGCCGAGGGCGGCGACAGCAGGGTGACCACCCCGGCCCCGATCCGCAAACCCCCGCGCGCCGCCAGCCGGGCGGCGCCGGTGTGCAGCGCCTCGCCGCCGACCACCATCAGCCGGCCGCGCATGTGCTTGTGGGCGTCGGCCTGCGGCCACGGGAACCGCGCCGCCCATAGGGCCGGGGTGTTCTCGCACAGCTTGGCGGCGACCGGCGCCAGGCCGATGTCGACCACCACCACCTCGCCGCAGGCGGCGCGGCCCTCGGCCAGGGCGTGGGCCAGCTTGCGGCGGTGGAAGGTGACGGTCAGGCTGGCGGCGAAGGCCGCCTCGCCCAGCGGCCGGCCGGTGTCGCCGGCCACGCCGCTGGGCAGGTCGACGGCGACGATCTTGGCCGCCCGTCCCTGCAGGGCCCTGGCCAGGCGGGCGGCGTCGCCCTCCAGCGGCCGCGACAGCCCGGCCCCGAACAGGCAATCGATATAGAGGTCGGCCGGGGTCGGCTCGGGCGACAAGGGCGCGGTCTCGCCGCGCCAGCGCCCGGCCGCCCAGCGGGCCGACGGCGTGGCGGGCGCGCTCAGCCCCTCGACCCGCACTGGCCAGCCGCGCCGGCGCAGATGGCGGGCGATGACATAGCCGTCGCCGCCGTTGTCGCCCGGGCCGCACCAGATCACCGTCGGCCGGGGCGAGAACCGCTCGCGGACCGCCTCGGCCACGGCCCGCCCGGCCCGCTCCATCAGCGTCGTCGCCGGGGTCCCACGCTCGACGGCGGCGCGATCCGCCGCGGTCATTTCGGCGACGGTCAGGATTTCACGCGGCACGGGGGCTCCAGGGCGGGTCCGGTCCGTCAGAGGACCTGGGTCGAAGCTTCGCGTCCTTTGGCGATCAGGATCAAGCCTTGATCGCCGGTCTCGAACACCGTGACCGAGACGTGGTCAGGGCGGAAGGCCGCCACGTGGTCGTCACCGATGGCCACCGAGACCGCGGCGTTGAGGGCGACGAAGTGGCTGAACACCGCCGCCTCGGGATAGGCGGCCACCGCGGCGGCCACCTCGCGGGCCCAGGCGGCGTAGTCCAGATCGCCGACGATCTCGCCCCAGCGGCCGGCGAAGGCGGCCCGCAGCCAGGCGGGCCGCGCCTCGGCCGACAGCGCGGCCGGGGTCGGGATCTCGCCGACCCGGGGATCGATGGTCACGCTCACCCCCAGCAAGGCCGCCAGCGGCGCGGCGGTCTCGCGGCAGCGGCGCAGCGGCGACGCCACCACCCGGGTCGGGCGCTCGGCGTCGGGCAGGGCCATCAGGTCGCGGGCCACGGCCTGGGCCTGGGCCAGGCCGACCAGGTCGAGGCCGGGATCGGCGTCATCCTCGCCCCAGGTCGAGGCCGGCTTGCCGTGGCGGATCATGCGGATGCGGGTCATGACTCTAATCCGGAGTGAACAGGGTGCGGACGCCGTCCGGGTGCGGGCCGACCCGGCCCAGCCGGCCGACGCCCTCGCGGGCCTCCAGGTCGGCCAGGACGGCGGGATCGTCGGGGGTGTTGGCCACGAACCGCCGGCCCTGGCCGTCGCGGCCGACCACGATGCCCATCCGCGGCCCGTCGCGGCCGTGGACGACGGTGTAGGTCTCGACGATCGCCCGGCCGCTCGGGCGCTCGACGACCTCCGGATGCGGCAGGGCGTCGATGACCGCCTGGATCACCGCCGGATCCTCGCGCGCCCAGCGCCCCGCCACCGGCCGGGTCGAATAGATCCCCACCGACTGCTTGGTCAGGAACCAGCCGTTGGCGGTGCACAGGCCGTAGGCCCGCGGCCGGGCCCGCAGGCGCTGCATCATCGTGGCGACGGCGTGCAGGGCGTAGTTGTTACCCGGCCCGCCGAAATACGGCAGGCCGCCGGTCACCGTCAGGCCGCGCGGGTCGTCCAGGGCCAGGCCCAGTTCCTCGGCGGCGATCTCCACCGCCGAGGGGAAGCAGGAATAGAGGTCGATCAGGTCAATGTCGCCCAGCCCGATCCCGGCCATCTCCAGGGCCCGGCGGCCGGTCAGGCGGATGGCCGGGCTGGAGTGGAAGTCCTGGCGCTCGAGCGGCGACCACAGGTCGGCGGCGTCGGCGCAGCCGTGCAGGAACACCCACTGACTTTCGGGCACCCCCAACTCCCGCGCCTTGCCGACGCTGGCGATCAGCACGGCGGCCGACTGGTCGACCTCGAGGATGGCGTTGAGGTACTTGGGATAGGGAAAACCGACCATGCGGTTGCGCGGGGTGACGGTGATCAGGTCCTCGGGCGAGCGGGCCGTCTGGAACCAGGCATGGGGATTGGCCGCCGCCACCGCGGTGAACGGCGCGAACAGCGCCCCCAGCCGCAGCTGGTGATCGCAGATCGACCGCCCGTCGCGGGCCCGCAGGGCGTTCTCGAACAAGGGATAGGTGTTGACCGGATAGGCCAGGCCGTGGGCCGCCTCCGGCTCGGTGACGCCGGGGCGCGGATCGCCCAGCCGCATCGGTCGGCTGGGACGCGCGTCGCCCCAGCCGTCGAAGGAAAGCCCGGCCTTCAGCCGCTTCATCAAGGCGCCGAGGAACTCGGCCCCGGCCACCAGGGCCAGGTCGCTCTGGCCGCGAGCGATCCGCTCGCACAGCGTGTTGATCGCCAACTGCGGGCTGTTGCCGCCGGTCTCGCCATAGACCGCATAGGCCGGATCGGCCCCGAGCGCGGCGGCCAGGCTGGCCGGCGGGTCGGCCAGGCGCGGGGCCCGCAGGCGCGACAGAGCGCCGGGCGCGTCGATGCTGAACGCGATCACCGCCAGGGCGTCGATCCGCGCAAGAACCGACCCCGGCAAGCCGGCGTCGG
>JAQGIN010000221.1 GCA_028291125.1 Caulobacter sp. | reverse complement strand
GTGGAGCCGATGACCAGGGTGCGCATCAGCCAGCCAAAGCTGTCTTCGAACGGGCCCGACCAGCCGCCGGCCGAGCATTCGGTGAAGAACACCTCCTTGTCCGGATGGGCCAGCGCCACCTGGCTCTGGGCCGCGACGTCGCCATTATAGCAATGCCAAGCCACGCCGGCGATGAAGGCGGCGGCCTTGCGGTCGGCCAGCACCGTCAAGGGCTGCTCGGGCTTGTCCCAGTTGTGATCCCATTCGAGGATGCGGGTCCGCACGCCCTGGCGCGCGAACAGCGGCCCCAGGTCCTGGCCGATGAAACGTGCCCGGTCCGGCGCGGTCCAGCGCATTCCGGGATAGGTCTCCGGCTCGAAATCCGGCTCGTTCTGGATGCTCAGATAGTCGGTGGGCACGCCTTGCTTGGCCGCCTCCGCCACATAGCGCGCCAGGAAGCGGGCATAGGTCGGATAGGCCTCGGGCTTCAACTGGCCCTTGATCAGCGAGCCGGTGGTCTTCATCCAGGCCGGCGCGCTCCAGGGCGAGGCCATGACCTTGAGGTCGGGATTGACGGTCAGGGCCTGGCGCACGGTCGGGAACACCGTTTGGGCCGGGCGGGCCAGCGAGAAGTGCGTGAGGTTCGGGTCGGCGGCGGCGTCTGGCGCGTCGTCGAGGCTATAGTGCTCGATCGAGAAATCGGACGCGCCGATGGTGAGGCGGGTGAAGCTGAAGCCCAGCCCCTGCCCGCCTCGGCCATAGAGCTCGCCCAGCAACTGGTCGCGCTGAGCGGGGGTCAGCCGGTTCTGGATCAGCCAGGCCGAGGCGTCGGTGATCGCGGCGCCGAACCCGACCATGCGCTGATGTCGCTCGCGCGGATCGACGGCGATGACCGGCGGCCCGGCCGGCCCGTCGCCGGCCGCGAAGGCCAGGGCCGGCCGCGCCGCCAGCAGCTGACCGCCGTCGGCCGTGGTCATCCAGGCGCCCGCGCGGGAGGTCGGTCCCGGCGGCGCGGTGGCGCAGGCCGCCAGGCTGAGCAGCAGGGCCAGGGCGGCGGCGGTCCGGCCGAAAGCGTTTTTCGTCATCGGGCGACTCCAGAAAGCGATCCATCGGGCGAAGCGATCGGGGCCATCACCGAGCCGCCATGAAGCTGGCGATCGTCAGCCGGCCGAGCCGGGGATCGGGGGAAAGCGGCCCATCCGTATCGACGCTCGCGCAGTGCAGCAGGCCGCTGCGGTAGATCAGGGCGCGGTTGTAGGCGGGCGGGAAGTAGGCGATCCGCTCGAAGATCGCCGTGTCGCCGCCGATGTAGCCGGGGGCCGGCGTCCCGTGGCGGGCGAAGTCGGCCTGCAGGGCCTGCAGGTACGGGTGATGGCGGCTCTGGTCGATCGTCTCGAAGCCGGTCGAGCGGTGGCGATAGAAGCTGGTTCCCCCGCGGTCTTCGCGGGTCAGATAGTGCAGGACGGCGATCATGCCGTCGTCCACGCTGTCGATGTGCGGGACGCGCTGGGCGAGCGACAGATCGGCCGGCGGCGTGGTCACCAACGAATAGAGCGAACGGAGCAGCTTGAGCTCCTGGCGATAGCCGAACACCTCGCGCACGACCTTGGCCAACAGCGGCGACAGCGCGGCGAAGTACGCGCCCGAAGCGTGCGCGCGCACGCCCGGATAGAATTCGCCCATGACCTCGAAATCCAGCGACCCGGCCTCATCCATCAAACGGGATGGATCCGGTGCGCAATTTTCAACAACAACCACCGGATCGCCCTCCAGGCCGATCCTTTCAACTGTCACGGAACAGATTTCATCTCGTGGAGATTGGGTCATGTCGGAATTGACAACCGAAAACATTTCGACAAATGCTTGCCAATATCCACGATCGGGCGGCAAGCGACGCCGTCGGGCCCATCCTCTTTGGACAGCGTGCGATGCAGGCCGTTACCGTTTGGCGCGATGTCACCCCGGCGATCTTTCATCAGCAGATCCGCCCCCAGGGCGCCCCGGCCGTGCTCAAGGGGGTGGCGGCCGACTGGCCGATCGTCCGCGCCGGTCAGGCCGGCGGCGCGGCGGCGATCGACTATCTGGCGACGCTGGCGACGCCGGAGCCCGTCCAGTTCCTCCGCGCCCCGCCCGAGGTCGAAGGCCGGCTGCACTATGGCGACGACCTCGGCTCGCCCAACTTCGCGCGCCCCATCGAACCGCTCGGCGATTTCCTGCGGGCCCTGCTGGTCGAGGCCGATAGGCCCGACCCCGACGCCGTCTGCGTCCAGGGCCTGAGCGCGCCGCGGCACCTGCCGGGATTCGAGGCGGCGCACCCCTTCCCGCTGGTCCCGAGCCCGGCCATTCCGCGCCTTTGGATCGGCAACGCCGCCAAGGTCGCGACCCATCACGATCCGTCCGAGAACATCGCCTGCGTCGCCGTGGGGCGGCGGCGGGCCACCCTGTTCGCGCCCGACCAGGTCGGCAATCTCTATATGGGCCCGTTCCACCTCACCCCGGCCGGGACCCAGGTCAGCATGGTCCACGTGACCCAGCCCGACCTCGATCGCTATCCGAGGTTTTCCGGAGCGCTCGACGCGGCGCTGGTCGCCGAGCTGGAGCCGGGCGACGGGCTCTACATTCCCTACCAGTGGTACCACCACGTCGAGGCCCTCGATCGCCTCAACGTCCTGGTCAACTATTGGTGGGACGAGGCGCGCGCGGACATCGGCTCGCCCTGGGACGCGCTGATGCACGGCATGATGACGCTGCGAAACCTGCCGGCCGACCAGAGGCGCGCCTGGCGGGCGATGTTCGACCACTATGTGTTCCTGGCAGGCGACGACCCCGCCGCCCACCTGCCGCCGCCCGCGCGCGGCATCCTCGCCGCCAGCGAACCGCGGGACATCGCGCGGATGCGGCGCGCCCTGATCGACAAGCTGCAACAGGGCGGCCCGGGGCGCTGAGGCGGAGATCATGGCGGGGCCAGGCAGGTCTTGGCGACGAAGTCGGCGTGGGTCGGCATCACCGCCACGCACTTGCCGACCACCGCCTGGATGTTGGCCAGGTACCGCGCGATCTGCGGGTCGCTCTGGACCTGGACCAGCGGATCATAGCCGCGCGGCACGATCCCCTGCCCCAGGAAGACCTGGATCCAGCTCTCCTCGGTGAACAGCTCGTCGTCTTCCCGGAAGATCCGGCCGTTGGCGGAGAACAAGTCGATCTTCCGCTGCAGGGTGGCGGGGACCTCCATGTCGCGGCAGTAGCGCCAGAAGGCGGAGTCGTCGCGCTGGCTGGCCTTGTAGTGAAGGATGATGAAGTCGCGGATGCGTTCGTATTCGAAGTCGCTCTGGCGGTTGAACTCGGCGATCCCGGCCGGATCGAAGCCCGCGTCCGGCAGCAGACGGACCATGCGGATGATCGCCGACTGGATGAGATGCAGGCTGGTGGATTCCAACGGCTCCAGGAAGCCGCTGGCCAGGCCGATGGCCACGCAGTTCTTGTTCCAGATCGTCTTGCGCTTGCCGGTGGCGAAGCGGATGCGCAGCGGATCGGCCCGCTGGGCGCCGTCGAGATTGGCGAGCAGGATCCGCTCGGCCTCGTCGTCGTCCATATATTGGCTCGAATAGACGTGACCGTTGCCGGTGCGGTGCTGCAGCGGAATGCGCCACTGCCATCCCGCCGAGCGCGCCGTCGACCGCGTATAGGGCGTGAAGTCCTCGGACCGCTCGCAGGGAACGGCGATGGCGCGGTCGCAGGGCAGCCAGTGCGTCCAGTTCTCGTAGCCGGTCTTCATGGCCTGCTCGATGATCAGGCCGCGAAAGCCCGAGCAGTCGACGAACAGATCGGCGGTGATGACCTCGCCGTCGTCCATCGTCACCGACTGCACGAATCCGTCTTCGCCGCGCAGGGTGACGTCGACGATCTTGCCCTCGCGCCGGCGCACCCCGCGCTCCTGGGCGTAGCCGCTGAGGTAGCGCGCATAGAGACCGGCGTCGAAGTGGAAGGCGTGGGCGATGTGGGCGATCGGCGAGTCGCCCATCTCCGGCTTGGCGCGCATGAACTTGTCGCCCAGCGCCGCGGCGGTGTTGATCGACAGCTGGGCGAAGTCGCCGCCCTGGCCCAGGGCGTTCATCCTCAGCCAGTACTGGTGGCAGCGCAGCCATCCCAGATCCTGGCCGATGACGCCGAAGCCGTGGACGTAGCTGGCGCCGAGCCGCGCCCAGTCCCTGAACTGGATGCCCAGCTTGAAGCTGCCCTGGGTGCGGCGGAGGAAGTCGTCCTCGTCCAGGCCCAGCAGTTCGTTGAAGGTCTTGATCGCGGGGATGGTCGCCTCCCCCACCCCCACCGTCCCGATCGCCTCGGACTCGATCAGGACGATCTCGTAGAGGCCTTGGAACAGCTTGGCGCACAGGGCCGCCGTCATCCAGCCGGCCGAGCCGCCGCCCGCGATGAGGATCTTCTTCAGCGGCTTCAAGCGGACGCCTCCAACGGGAGCCTGACCTAGAACCGGTAGTTCACCCCAAACAGGAACTGCCGGCCGTACTCCTCATAGGTCTCGGGCAAGGTGTCGCCACTGGCCGTCTTGGTGCCGCCCTGGTCCAGCCCAAGGCGGGTGCGATACGGCGAGTTCGTCAGGTTGTTGACCTGCAGCAGGAAGCCCAGGCCTTCCAGTCGCCCCTCCTGGAAGGTGTAGCCGATCTGCGCGTCGACCTGCTTGTCGGCGAGGATTTCGGTGAACCCTCGCGTGGCGAACAGCTGCACCACCTCGCCCTTGAAGGCCGAGCGGTAGCGCTGGCTGATCCGCGCCTGAAAGCCGCCCTTCTCGTAATAGCCCGTCAGGTTGTAGACCGTGCCGGAAAGGCCGGGGATCCGGACCTCCTGGGTCGGATCAGGATTGCTGGTCGGGTTGAGATTGGACTTGGTCAGCGACAGGCTGCCCTGCACGCCGAAACCGTCCAGAGGCTCGAGAACCCGGCCCAGGTCGACCGCGCCGCTGAACTCCAGCCCCTTGACCACGCCGCCCTTGCCGTTGGCCGGCAGGGTGATCTGGCCGATGGTGTTGATCGTCGTGCCGGCCGGGATCGAGGATGCGCCGCTTGGCAACGGAATGCCGGTGAAGTCGAAGATGCCGGTCTGGTTGTAGATGTAGGTGTCGAGCTTCTTGTAGAAGCCGGCGACCGAGATGTAGGTCGCGGGGGTGATGTACCACTCGTAGGCGAGGTCGACGGCCTTGGCCATCCACGGCTTGAGGTTCGGGTTGCCGCCGTTGGCCGACCAGGGATTGACCGTCGTGCCGGGGCCGCAAGTCTGGGTGCTGCAGACCAGGGTGTTGAAGGACGGCGTGACGTTGGCCCTCATGTCGTCCATGCGCGGCCGGGCCATCGTCTTGGAAACGGCGAACCGCAGCCGCTGACCGCCGCCCAGATCGTAGATCATGTTCAAGCTGGGCAGGACGTCGGTGTAGTCGTTCTTGGTGTTGATCTTGGCGGGCACGATCGGCTGGCCCGCCTCCAGGTTGTTGATCACCACGCCGCTCGATTTCTGCGACTGGTGCACGACCTGGACGCCGAGATTGCCGCGTAGGTCGCCGGTCTGGAAGTTGGCCTTGGCGAAGAAGGTCTGGACGTCCTCGGTGATCTCCCAGTTCTTGTCGAAGTAGTTGGCGTCGAGGATGGGGGCGGAGTTGTAATACTTCCGCCAGACGTCGCCGATGTCGACGCTGAGCACCTGGCCGAAGCCGGCGAAGCCCAGCGAGGTCGGCTTTTCGAGGTCGGCCGCGTCAACGAGGACCTGCTGGCGCCCGTTCTTCAGGAACAGGTCGTTGTCCGAGACGGTCTTGGTCTTCTCGCGTCGCGTCGCGTTGACGCCGATGTCGACGCCGGTGAAGAAACCGTCGAACTCATGCTCCAGGCGCAGGTCGATCGCCGAAACCTCTTCCTTGACGTGCGGGAAGCGGATGGAGCCGTCGTGGCCCCAGCCGCCCCAGGGCGCGCGGTCGCCTAGCGACACCTTGCTGGCGTCGGCGTAGTTCAGGCCTTCGTCATATTGCGAGAAATCGTCGTCGGCGACCTGGAAGCCGATGGTGTCGAAGGTGCGGCCGACATTGGGGGTGGCCGGGGTGACGCCGCCGACGCCCAGCCCGTAGCCGGCATAGGTTTCCATGATTTGTTCGCGGCGATTGTTCGACGAATAGGACAGGTCGGCGAACAGCTTGGTCTTCTCGCCCAGCTTGAACTCGTTGTTCAAACCCGCCGAGAACAGCTCGTCCTTGCGGGTGTTGTAGTCATTGCGCAGTTGCGGCACGCCATTGTGCAGAACGCCGCTGGCGGCCAGCTTCGAGCCGCCGACGTCGCGAGTCGTCACCCCGGTGAAAGTCGCGCTGTCCGCGAACGGATTGGAGAACCACTGCGCGCCGCGCGTCGTCTCCTTCTGGTCGAATTTGGAGTAGTAGAGGTCCAGGGTCGAGTGGATCGTCTCATTCGGCTGGAACTCGAAGATGCCGATGAACGCGTCGCGCTTGTTGTTGCGCGACGTGGCGAAGACTTCCTGGCCGTTGAGCATCATCGCGCCGTCGGCGGTGTCGGGCGACGTGCTTTCGGGGGGGAACGCCTCGTAGCCGTAGGCCTTGTAGTGCTTGACCTGCGAGGGCGAGTCCAGATGGGCGTAGCCGAGCGCCACGCCGAACGCGCCGTCGGCGAACTGGTTGATGTAGCTGGCGCTGAATCGTCCGCCCCAGTTGCTGGCGTCGTCGTTGAGCGTGTGGCCTTCGGTCTTCTCGCCGCGAATATTGACGGCCACGGCGCGCTTGCCGAACGCCAGCGGGCGCACCGTCCGCAGGTCGGCCGTGCCCGACAGGCCCATCCCCGAGATCTGGGCGTCGGGGGTCTTGTAGATGACGACGCTAGCCAGCAGCTCCGACGGATACTGGTCGAACTCGACCGCGCGGTTGTCGCCGGAACTGGCCTGCTGGCGGCCGTTGAGCAGGGTGGTGGTGAAGTCGGGCGCCAGGCCGCGGATCGAGATCACCTGCGCCCGCCCGTTCACCCGCTGGGCGGCCAGGCCCGGCAGACGGGCGATCGATTCGGCGATGGAGACGTCGGGCAGTTTGCCGATGTCCTCGGCCGACACCGCCTCGACGATCGAGGTCTCGTTCTTCTTGATGTTGATCGAGTTCTGGATCCCGGCGCGGATGCCGGTGACCACCACTTCCTCGACCGCGTTCGGGGCGTCGGGCTGCGGCGGCGCCTGCTGGGCCCAGGCCGCGCCGGGGCCGGCGATGGCCGTCGTGATCGCGACGGCCGATGCGGTGACGTAGAGTCGATTGAACCCCGGACGGATTCCGTCCGTGACGCGCCTGCGCATGCTTCGCTCCCCTTTTGCGCCGCGCGTCTCTTCGAGGAGTCGCGCGATTTTTTGTTATCCTAGCCCTCCCCGTTCACCCTGGCGACAAGGGAATTGGAAGCGCTTCCATAGAAGCGCGAAGCAAGACAACGTTGTCAAGACGGCCAGGCGATGGTGCGTGATGGCGTCAGACCGCCGAGGTCGAGCCTCGGACCACCACGCGATGGTCGAGCCGTTCGAAGCGCCCGAGGGGCTCGTCCGCCCCCGCCCCACCGTTGGTCAGGCTATGCACCAGGCGCCGGACGGCGCGCTCTCCCATGATCTTGAGCGGCTGGTGAACCGTGGTCAGCGGCGGCCAGACGATCGCCGACACCGGCGTGTCGTCGAAGCCGGTGATCGACAATTGCTCCGGAACGACGATGCCGCGGGCGTGCGCCGCCGACAGGGCGCCGGCGGCCATGTCGTCATTGGCGCAGATCAGGGCGGTCGGTCCGAGCGGATCGTCGAACAGGCCCGACGCCAATTCCACGCCCGACCGGAAGGTGAAGTCGCCGCGCTTCCAGACCACGGCCTCGGCGCCCAGGCCGGTCTCGGCCAGGGCCCGCATCAAGCCGTCATGGCGCTGGTCGGCCGACAAGTGACCGGCGATGCCCGCGATCAGGGCGAACCGCCGGTGCCCCAGCGCCAGCAGATGGCGCGCGATGTCATAGCCGCCCTTCTCGTCGTCGATGCCGATGCTGTCGACGAGCGCCCGCCCCGCCCCCCCGGCGGAAATGGCCACGACCTTGCACTTCAGGCGCAGAATTTCAGAGATCAAGTCGACGTCGTCGGAGAAGGGCGGCGTCAGGATCAGGCCATCGCAGCGCTGGGTGGCGATGACGTCGACGATCTGTCGAATGCGGTCAGCGCTCTGTTCGGGGATGTGATGGGTCAGCAACTGATAGCCCAGCGCCACGCACCCGCGCAGCGCGCCCAGCTCCAGGGCCGATTGGTAGAAGGAGTTCGGTTCCGCCTCCAGGTCGGAGGCGAACAGCAGGGCCAGGAGTCGGCTGGCCCCGCCCGCCAGGGTCCGCGCCTGGGGATTGACCTTGTAATCCAGCGCCGCCACGGCCTGCATGACCTTGGCGCGGACCTCGTCGCGGACATTGGGACCGCCGTTGAGCACCCGTGACACCGTGACCCGCGCGACCCCAGACCGCCGAGCGACATCGTCGATGGTCGGCTTTTTGGACGTCAAGCAGAGGCTCTCCGGAAAGGCGGCGCCAAGATGGTGGGGATCGAAAGAGATTACAACAGCTTGACCGTACCGGCCCAATTCGGCGCGAATTTGTCCGCGTGCCCCTAGGCCGGCGGCGTCGCCGACCCAGGGTTTCGCCGCGGCCGCCTATTTGGGCAAGGCGAACACCAGCAGGCTGTCGCCGCCGCCGGGGCTGTTGAGATAGGAGCCCCCCGTGGCCACGATGGCCACGTACTGCCGCCCGTCCTTGCCCAAATAGCTCATCGGCGTGGCGTGGGCCGAATAGTCCAGGCTGTAGGTCCAAAGCTCCTTGCCGCTGCCGGTGTCGAAGGCGCGGAAGCGATGGTCGTCGGTGCCGCCCATGAAGGTGAGCCCGCCGGCGGTGACGATCGGCCCGGCGTTGGCGGGCCGGCCGGTGTCCTGCTTGCCCGGCGGAAAGGCGTCGGTGACGCCAAGCGTCGAGCGCCAGGCGACCTCGCCGGTATTGACGTCCACGGCGACCAGCTCGCCCCATGGCGGCTTGTGGCAAGGCGATTTGGTCTTCGGATCGAGGAAGCGGGCGCTGATCACGTTCCACTCCCCGTTCTTGCCTTTCACCAGCTTCTCCATGGTGCCGATCTGGTTGATGTTGAAGATGAACAGACCGCGCTTCGGGTCGAAGGCGCCGCCGCCCCACTCCGGGCCCCCGGTCGCGCCGGGGAAGCGGATCGCGGGACGGTCGTCGCGCAGCGGCTGGAACATCTTGGCGCCGACGGCGCCGTCCTTGTCGATCAGGGCCTGACAGACGGCGTGGTGTTCGGGCGTGATGTCGGCGACCTCGTCGAGGTCGAAGCTCATGCGGGTCAGGATGCCGGGCTTGTTCGGAAACGGCTGGGTGGGCCAGGCCTCTTCGCCGGCGACGAGGGACGGCGGCACGGGTCGTTCGGTGACTCCGAAGATCGGCTTGCCCGTGACGCGGTCGAGCAGGAACAGCAACGTCGTCTTGTTCATCACCGCGATGGCGGGGATGGTCTTGCCGTCCTTCTTGACCGTCAGCAAGGTCGGCGGCGTGTGCAGGTCGTTGTCCCAGATGTCGTGATGCACCGTCTGGAAGTGCCACAGGTACTTGCCGGTCTTGGCGTCCACCGCCACCAGCGAATTGGCGAACAGGTTGGAGCCCTTGTGGTCGCCGCCATAGCGGTCGAAGGCCGGCGAACTGAACGGCAGGTAGGCGACGCCGCGCTCGGCGTCCACCGTCGGCAGGTTCCACAGGTTCACGCCCGACCGCTGCCGCCAGCTGTCGCCGTCCCAGGTCTCGTGAAATTTCTCGCCGGGACGCGGGATCGAATGGAAGGTCCAGACCAGCTTGCCGGTGATCACGTCCCAGGCGCGCGCGTCGCCCGACGGGCCCTTGCTGGGCGCCTCCTGCACCTTGCTGCCGAGGATGGCGAGATTCTTGTAGATCACCGGCGGCGCGGAGTAGCCGTAAGACGCGTTCGGAAAGCCGTTCATGATCTCCGGCGTCTTGCTGTCGACGACGCCGCCCTGGCCAAATCCCTTCGACGGCGCGCCGGTCTTGGCGTCCAGGGCGATGATCCTGCCGCGCTGGGTGGCGACGATCAGCCTCGGCGCGTGCTTGGCGTCGCCCGGCCAATAGCCGACGCCGCGGAAAGCTGGCTGATCGCCGTCCGCGAGCCCATAGGCCCAGAGCTCCTTGCCATCGGTCGGGTCCAGCGCCACCACGCGGCCATAGGGCGTACCCAGGAACATCCGACCATCCACCACCAGCGGCGTCGTGGTGGAAAACGGAACAAAGCCCGCCTTTTTCTCCGGCTCCGGGTTCATGTGATAGGTCCAGGCGACCTGCAGGCTGGTCACGTTCTCGGGCCGGATCTGGGCGAGCGGCGAGAAGCGCCCGCCGCCCGCGTCGTGGCCATAGGCGGACCAGTCCCCGGCCTTTGGCGGGGACGCCGCGAGGGCCGGCAGCCCCAGGCTCGCGGCTAGGAGAACGAGCAGTATCTTCTTCATGACTTCCTCAGCGATTCCGCATTGTTCTCGCGCGCGGGCGGGCGTTTTCCGTCGCATCTACTCGACCACCTTCAGGAACTCTTCGGGCGCGAGGGCGCGGTCGGTGAAGCGCGCCTGCGCGATCGAGCCCTTGAAGTAGTCGACGTGATTCATCCGCGCGCCGACCCGCACGTGCCCGGGGCCATGCGGCGTGAACGCGACGTCGCCCTCGCCTTGCAGCACCCCGTCGACAAAGGCGCGATAGGTCTTGCCGTCATAGGTCTGGGTGACGACGTACCAGCGGCCGAGCGGATGCAGCTTGTCCATGAACAGCAGCGGCTTGTTGCCAGACCGGCTGTTGACGAAGGCGTCCAGGGCCCAGCCCCCGTCGGTCACCCGCACCTCGAACATGAACCGCGGGTTTGGGTCGCCGCCGCTGGGGGCGGTGTCCAGGCCGGTCGCCGGATCAGTCTGGGCGATGTGCATGAAGCGCTGCGCGAACGGGCCGCCTTCGGGCCGGACCATCACCTCGATGGTGAAGGCCCGCGCGCCGACCAGGGGCCGTCCGTCGACGAACAGGCTGTCGCCCTTGCCGTCGAACCGCAGCGCCTTGCCCACCGGACTGGACACGATGCGCGGCTGGCCCTCGACCTGGGTCGCGAAGCCGCCGATGCGACTGAGGTTGTCGAAGCGCCAGACGGTCTGTTCGGCCGAGGCCGCGCCCGCCGCGCCGATCAGCGCGCAGGACAGGATGGCGAGAACGCCGCGCCGCATCTAGTGGTTCTTCAGGAAATAGAGGCCGCCGGGCGTGTCGATCCGGGCGGCGACGCCGGTCGGGCTGAGGGCGCCGGTCGCCTTGTCCACCTTCAGAACGGTGATCGTGCCGTCGCCCTCATTGGCCGACAGCAGATAGCCGCCCGTGGGGTCCAGGCGCAGGTTGCGAGGCGAGCGGCCGCCGGCGGGGGTGTTGGCGCTCAGGGTCAGCCGGCCACTGGACGGGTCGATCGCGAAGACGGCGATGCTATCGTGCCCGCGATTACCGACATAGAGATGGCGGCCGGCCCGGTCGATGACGATCTCCGCGGTGGCGTTCTTCACCGCCGCGCCCGCCGGCAAGGTGGAGATGGTCTGGATCTCGGTGAGGTTTCCGTCGCGAACGGCGAACACGCTGACCTCGGAATCGGTCTCGTGATTGACGTAGAGAAAGCGGTCGTCGGGCGAGCGCTGCAGGCGACGCGGCCCCGAGCCCGGATGGGTGCTGGCGAAGGCCGGTGCGGCCGGCGCGATCGCCGCCGCCTTGGCGTCGACATGGTAGGTGTAGACCCGGTCGAGCCCCAGCTCGGCCACGTACATCAAGCGGCCATTCTTGCTGAACTCGACGCCGTGGGCGTGCGGCCCGGTTTGCGACGGCGCGCCGACATGCTGGTCCACATAGAAGGCCTCGGAGAGCTTGCCGTCTGGCAGCACCCGATAGGCGGCGAGATTTCCGGTCGTGTAATTGACCGTCACGGCGATGCGGCCGCTGGGATCGAGGACGATCTGGTTTGGCTTGGCGCCTTGCGAGGACACCCGATTGAGCAAGGTCAGCCGGGCGCTCTTGGGATCGATACGAAAGGCGCTGACGCCGCCGGGGGTTTCCCAATTGACCGCGTAGAGGGCCTTGCCGTTCGGCGCGATCCAAATGTGCGCCGGTTGCGGGGTTTCGGCGACGAGGCCCAGGGAGGAAAGGGCGCCGTTCTTACTGTCGAACCGCCAGGCATAGATCCCCTTCGAGGCGCCGGCCGTGTAGCTGCCGGCATAGAGTATGAAGGTCTTGGCCAGGACTGGCGGGGCCGCCGCGAACCCGGCGATCAGCAGGGCCAGCGCGAGCCAAAGCCCGCGCGCCGACCCGCGCCGCCACGGCGCGCGTAAAGACGCCAAGGCGCCCGAAATCAACTGCATTGCCTCTTCTCCAAGACCCCGCGCCGGGAGCGGAGGAGCGGTGACGCGCCGCCCCCTTCCCTCCCGGCCATTCCCGCCGAAGCGGGCTCGATCAGGCTCGCGCCGGGGCGTACTTCTCTCGAACCAGGAACAGGTAGGCGGCGATGCCCACGACGATGAAGATCGACACGGCCTTGATCGGCGCATCGAAGCTCTTGGTGACGTCGACCAGCCAACCGGTGAGGATCGGCGCGACGATTCCGGCCAGACTCGCCGCGAAGTTCTGAATGCCGACGATCCGGCCGATCGAGCCGCTGGGGATCAGGGTCTGGGTCAGGGCCCAATAGTTGGCGGTGGCCAGTCCCAGGCCGCTGAGCGACAGGACGGAGAAGAACAGCGCCACATTGAGCGAGGCCGAGGTGGCGCCGATCAGCACCGTCGTGGCCAGCAGGAAGCCGGCGATGGTGAAGGCCTTGCGGACCCTCACCGCATCGATCCCCCGCGCGATCAGGCGGTCGGCGGCCAACCCGCCCAGGATCGACATGGTCGCCATGCCCGCGAAGCTGAACGTGGTGTAGAGGCTGCTCGAGGCCAGGGACAGATGACGCGCCTCGTTGAAATAGGCCGGCATCCAGGTCAGGCAGAAATAGACGAAATACATGTAGCAAAAGGTGCCGATGATGGTGCCCCAGAGCACCGGGCTGGCCAGCAACCGGCGCATCGGCACCTCGTCCGCCGCGGCCTCCACCGCCGCCGCGGCGGACTGGCCGGCCGAGCCCGTGCCGCGATCGTTCCGGACGATCAGCAGCCAGGGCGCCAGCCAAAGCAGCGAGCCCAGACCCAGGATGAGGAACATCGCCCGCCATCCATGGTTCTCGATCAGCCAGGCCGCGGCGACGGCGCCGATGGCCGGGCCGAACTTCGAGCCCGACATGAACAGGCCGATCGCCAGCCCGCGCTGCTTCTCGGCGAAGTTGAAGCGGATCCAGCGCATGCTGGCCGGGTGCATCACCGCCTCGCCGACGCCCAGCAGCAGCCGGATGGCGAACAGCATGGAAAAGCCGGTGGTCAGCGAGGTGATCGCGGTCAGGACGCTCCAGACCAGGAACCCCATCGCCATCGGATATTTCGAGCCGTAGCGATCGACGATCCAGCCGGCCGGGATCTGCAGCGCCGCATAGGACCAGAAGAACGCCGAGTTCGTCAGTCCGCGGTCGGTATTGGTGAGCTGGAAGAACTGTTTGAAGTCGACGTCGATCAAGGCGACCGACAGATTGACGCGATCGACATAGGCGAACACCGCCGCGAGCGCGAGCAGCACGACGATGAACCATCGACGGCTCGTCGAATAACCGGGCGGCGTCCGCGACGCCGGGCTTTGACTGACCATCGCTTAGGCCCCGCCCCACCACTTCTGTCCCGGCGCCAGATGCGCCTCGACCACCTCGCGATTGAGCTCGACGCCGGTGCCCGGCTTGTCGTTGACCTTGACGTAGCCCTTCTCGATGTAGGGGCCGTCGAGACGCAGGACCTGGTCCATCCAGCCGCCCTCGCCGGTGATCGTCTCGCACATCAGGAAATCGCGAATGCAGGCCGCCCACTGGCACACCTGGTAGGTGTGCAACTGGCTGGCGGTGTTGTGCGTGGTGATCGGCAGGCCGTAGAGCGACGCCAGGTCGGCGATCCGCTTGGTCTCGAGGAACCCGCCGCTGTTGCGCAGATCGGGGTTCACGATGTGACAGCCCTGGTTGACGATGAAGGGCTGGAAGCCTTCCCGCCGGGTGAGGTTCTCGCCGGTGAGGATGGGAACGGGCGAGCGCTCGGCCAGCCGCTTCCAGGACTCGCTGTAGTCGACCGCCAGCGGATCCTCGAGCCATAGCGGCTTGGCTGGGGCGACCACCTGGGCGAGTTGGATCGACGAGGGCAGGTCGAGCTCCCAATGGCAGTGGACCATCAGGTCATGCTCCCAGCCGATCGCCTCGCGCATGTTCTCGAACCCCTGGCCGATCCGCCTCAGTTCCTTGGCCGTGAGCTGGCGATTGCCGGGATCCTTGCCGTTGTCCGGTACGGATCGCCCCTTCTCCGTCCACAGCGTGTCGGTGCGGGGAATGTCGATCTTGTGCGCGGTGAAGCCGCTGGGATGGGCGTTGACCTTGGCCGCCCACTCGCGGCACGAGGCCTTGTCGGACATGTCGCGCGGCCGCGAATGGTCGTAGACCCGCACGTGGTCGCGAAACTGGCCCCCCATCAGGACGGCCGTCGGCGTCGCCAGCAGGTTGCCGGCCAGGTCCCACAACGCCATCTCGATACCGCTGGCGGCGCGCATCAGCTGGTGCGCCGACCCGTCGGTCCGCGAGCCGGCGAGGCTGGAGGCGCCGTCGCCGAGGAAGGTGTAGATGCGGTCGATCTCGAGCGGATCCTTGCCGATCAGCGCGGGCCGGATCGCCATGATCTGTTCGGCGACCGCCACCCCCGGGGAGCCATAGGCTTCGGCGATGCCGGAATGACCGTCGCTGGTGAGCACCCTGACATAGACGTAGCTGCGCCCCGGCCCCTGGACCGTCATGGTCTGCACGTCGCTGATCTTGGCGCGCACCCGTTCGGCCGCCGCCGCGAGGGAGGTCATGCCGTCGGCGACCGCCGCGCCCGTCAGAAGCGCGACGGATCCCGCGCGCAGGACGTTGCGGCGCGACCATCGCTGGCTGTCTCGAAGCATGGAATCCTCCCTTGCAGTCTTATCGTCGTCGTCTCGCGCGCGGCCCCCGAAGACGGCCGGCTCGCCCCTTTGGGCGAACCGGCCTTCAACCTCAGAACCTGGAGCGGACGCCGATCGTGTAGTACCGGCCCATGATGTCCTGACCCGCGGGGACCGGGAAGGTCAGGCCGACCGAACCCGCGAGCGGCACGATCTCCGGCTTGGCGTTGAAGGCGTTCTGGACCGTGCCGTAGACGGCGGTGGACGCCCCCTTCCCGCCCAGCTTGTACTCGACGTTGAGGTCCAGCGAATTGAAGGCGCGGACGTGGGGATCGACCCAGATCTGGCCGTCGGAGGTCACCTTGCTGAAGCCGCTCAGCCAGCGATCCTGCACGCCGACGCTGAGGTTCTCGTGCTCATAGCGCAGGAAGGTGGTCACCCGGGTCTTGGGCGCCGAGGCGCGCGTGAACGGCGCGCCCACGAAGGCCTGCGAGATGTTGGTCGGCTGGCGGTTGGCGAACACGCGGGCGACCCACGCTCCCCCCAAGGCCTCGAACCGGTAGTTGGCCTCGACATCGACGCCCTTGATCTCGGTGACGGCCGTGTTGAGGCTGAGGTTGAAGACCTTGGTCGGGAAGTTCGCCGGCGTATGGTCGCTGAACGGCCCCGGCCGCTGGAACAGCTGGCAGTAGTCCGACGTGCCGCCCGAGTCCTCGCACAGCTTCTGGACGGTGTTGTTGCCCGCCGACACCGCGCCGATCGCGTTGTTCATGCTGATCTTGTACCAGTCGATCGAGGCGCTGAAGCCGGGGAAGAAGTCGGGCGTGAAGACCGCGCCGGCCGTGTAGGTGCGGGCGATTTCCGGCTTCAGGTTGGCGTTGCCCTGGCTGGAGTTGAACACCGTGTTGCTGGTCGAGGTGTGCAGGTCGACGAAGCCGCTGACCGAGGCCTGCACCGGTTGGAACAGGTCGTTCAGCGTCGGCGCGCGGATGTCGCGCGACGTCGTGGCCCGGAAGCGCAGGGTGTTGTTGACCCGATAGTCGAGGCCGACTTTCCACGTCTCGACGCTGCCGGAGGTGCTGTAGTCGGTGTAGCGGCCCGCCAGATTGGCGTCCAGGCTGCTGACCAGCGGCAGGTCCTTCAGCAGCGGAACGGCCACTTCGCCGGCGACTTCCCAGACGTTGTTCTTGGCGGCGATCGCCGCCGAGACCGGCTGGGCCCACAGAGGCAGGGCGGCGTTACAAATCCGCAGGCCGGTGCAGTTGACGGTCGCCGTGGGGCTGGCGTCGCTGTTGACCTCGTACTTGTTCCACCGCGCTTCGGCCGACAGGGCGAAGTCGATGGGGCCCGCCCAGCCGTTGAAGGCCGTGCCGGTGAAGCTGCCGCCGACATTGTCCAGCGTGTTGATGACGTTCTGGTGGGTGTTGTCGGTGAACCAGTCGAAGGCGTCGGCCGTGATGGCCGTGGGGCCGAAAGCGTTCAGGGGCACGCAGCCCTTGTAGGCCGCGGCGGTCGCGGCCTGGGTGGCTGCGTAGCACTGGACCGTGCCGCCCGGACCGGTGACGGCGTCCAGCGCGGCGAACTGCTTCTGGTAATTGGAGTTGTTGCGGCTTTCGACCATCAGGTCGTTCTTGCCGTGGGTATAGAACAGGTCCCAGCGGAAGCGGCCCAGCTCGCCGTTCAGGCCGGTGTTGAAGTTGGTGTACTCGTTGATGTTGCGCGTGCCGGTCAAGCCCTTGGGACCGGTGCTGATGATGTAGGTGCCCACCTGGAAGGTGTTGGTGGCGTCGCTCAGACCGGTGTCGCCCAGGGCCGCGCGGACCGCCGGCGTCAGGAACGGATTGTTCTTGAAGAAGGTGCTGGCCTGGCCGTTGCCAGGCGTCAGCTTCACCGGGAAGTGCCAGCCGCCGCTGAACGCCTTGGCGTAGGAGGTCTGGACGTAGAAGTGGGTCTTCTCGGTCAGGTCGAAATCGAACCGGCCGAACAGCTCGTCCGTTCGCGTGGCGACCAGGGCGGTGGTGTAGCGCGCATAGGCCCCGTCGCCGCCCACGTTCTGGTTGCCCGTGCCGGTGGTGGCGCCCGGGAAGAACGGGCCGAGCACGCCGTTCGAGATGAACTGCTGCCCGAGCGCCGAGCACGAGGCGGTGCAGCTGGTGATCTTGCCGCCGAACGTGGAGTCGGCGCGGCGGATGTTGGACGAGGTGGTGAACGGCGCGGCCGCCGTGCCGTTGCCGGTCAGGGTGTAGACGCCGCGGCCATAGGCCCGATCGAAGTTGTCGACTTCGTCGCTCTCTCTACGCTGGTACGACGCGATGACGTGCCCGCGGCCTTCGAAAAGCGCCGAGCCGCCCGCGATGCCGACCTTGTAGCTTTGGCCGTCGCCATAGGTGGAGATGCCGGCGTTGGCGTCGATCTTCAGGCCGGTGAACTTCTTGTCGAGGATGAAGTTGACCACGCCGGTCACGGCGTCGGAGCCGTAGACCGCCGAGGCGCCGCCGGTGACGACGTCGACCCGCGACACCAGCATTTGCGGCAGGGTGTCGACGTCGACGGTGCCGTTGGCGTTGGACGGGGTCAGGCGGTGACCGTCGATCAGCACCAGGGTGCGCTGCGAGCCGAAGCCGCGCAGGCTGAGCACGTTCTGGGCCTGGTTGCCGGCGCCGTCGCCCGAACGCGTCGGCGTGGCCGAGCCCTGGAACACCGGCAGCTTGTTCAGGCCGTCGGGAATGTTGCTCGGGGTCGTCTGCTGCAGTTGCTCGGTCGAGACGATCGTCACCGGCGTCGGAGCGTTGGCGTTGATGGAGGTGATGCGCGACCCCGTGACGGTCACGGCCTCGACAACCTGGGGCTCTTCGGGCGGCGCCGCCTGAGCCAACGCCTGACCACCCCACGCCAGAACCAAAATCGAAGCGCCGACCAAGAGTCCTTGCTTCTTAATATAACTCGCCTGTGTACTGCGCATTTTTCCACCCCTTTTTTTGATTTCGACTTAGATATATTGTCGACTTATTTGTTCCGGCGCAGTGAGCGCCGGTCTAGCGTCCTTTTCTGGCCCGCCATTGGTCGAACAATGTTTGGTTCTTCGAGTCGGTCATTGGATAGAGGCCAATGATCGTTTGGCCTTGGCTGACCATGTCGACGACGAAATCCTCGTAGACCGTCATGGCCGTGGCTTCTTCGGCGATCTCCGCGGCGATGCCGGCTGGCACCACGATGACGCCATCGCCATCGCCGACCATCACGTCGCCCGGAAACACCGGCGCCCCGCCGCAACCGATCGGCACGTCGAGGTCGACGGCCTGGTGCAGCGTCAGGTTGGTCGGCGCGGACGGCCGCTGGTGGAAGGCGGGCATATCGAAGGTCGCGATCTCGGCGCTGTCGCGAAAGCCGCCGTCGGTGACGATGCCGGCCGCGCCGCGCATCATCAGCCGGCGCACCAGGATGCCGCCGGCGGACGCCGCGCGGGCGTCGCCTCGGCTATCCATGACAAGAACCGCGCCGGGCGGGCAGGCCTCGATGGCGGCGCGCTGCGGGTGCTGCGGATCCAGGAACACCGAGAGCGGATTGAGATCCTCGCGCGCGGGGATGTAGCGCAGGGTGAAGGCGCGACCGACCATGCTTTGCGTGATCGGCCCCAGCGGCAAGACGCCCTGGATCATCTGACCGCGAAGGCCGCGCTTGTAGAGCGCCGTCGCCAGGGTCGCGGTGCTGACCAGCTTGAGCTTGTCGAGTGTCGATTGATCGATGTTTGTCATTGCCGCATCACGCGAAAGCCATCCCCAATTCCGTTCCCGCCTGGTCGCCCAGAGGCGGGACTCTGATTTTGGGGTTTCGAACGCGCCTTGGACCCGTCCGAACCCGGCGTGACCATTGGGCAGGTTCCGATGTCAGTCCATTGCAATTTCGCCATGAACCGATACGTCTAGCGTATCATTTTGCGTCATGCCTTGCCCGGCGCCCGCTCCTGGAACCGCGCCGTCCCCGGCCCGCCGTGTTCGCGGGCCAGGTGACGCGGCCGTGACGACAGCCTCGTGGCTCGCCTTAGGAGCCTTCACCCTGGGGCGCGGCGAACAACGATCGGCACAGGGCGAGAAACCCCTGCAGGGCGGGGTTTTCGTTGTGCTCGCGCCAAAGCATGTACATCTCCAGCGGTCGCTGCGGCTCGGTCTTCACCGGGCGGAACACCACGTTCTCGAAGCCAAGACGCGTGACGCCTTCGGCGACCAGGGCCGCCCCCAGGCCCGCCGACACCAGGGACAGGATCGAATGGTTCTGGTCGAGGTGATGCACCAT
The DNA here is from genome assembly GCA_028291125.1 of Caulobacter sp. Lineage (GTDB taxonomy): Bacteria > Pseudomonadota > Alphaproteobacteria > Caulobacterales > Caulobacteraceae > Caulobacter. Next base: position 9,819 of record JAQGIN010000221.1, on the reverse strand, counting down.
CACCGGCGAAACGCCGGCCTGATCGAACATCGTGGTCAGCATGGCGTGGCTGTAACCGGCGCCGTCGATCGAATACATGATGTAGTTCTGGCGATCGAAATCCTGGAGCGTCAGTTGGTCCTTGGCGGCGCGAGGATCACTCGCGTGCAGCGCGGCGAAGAACGGCTCCGTCCGGATGCGGAAGACGCCAAACTTGCTGTGGTCGATCGGCGGCCGCAGGATGGCGACGTCGATCACGTCGGCCAGCAGCGCGTCCCTCTGAACGGTGGTGGTCATTTCCTTCAGCAGGATCTGCACGTCGGGCAAATCTCTCATCGCCTGGCGCAGGATGTCGGGCAGATCGACGAACGCCGCCGAGGCGACGAAGCCCAGCCGGATCACGCCGGCCTCGCCCTGCCAAGCGCGGCGCGTCCAGTTCGTGGCGCTCTCGGTGAGCGCCAGGATGCGCTTGGCCTCGGGCAGAAACACCCGACCGGCGGAGGTCAATTTGACGGTGCGATTGGCCCGTTCGAACAGTTCGACCTTCAAGGCGCGTTCGAGCGCCTGGATCTGCCGGCTCAAGGTCGGTTGCGTCATGTTCAAGCGGGCCGCCGCCCGCCCGAAATGCATCTCCTCGGCGGCGGCGACAAAGCAGCCGAGTTGACTCAGCTCCAGCATGGTTCCCACCCCGAAAGGCCGTTCGAAAACGTCGATAGATGCACAGGCAAGCCCTTCGCCACAAGACCGATACGTAGCGCGCATTAACTGGCCCGCATTGGGAGGGGCGACACGCTTCGATCGCTCGGCTAGGAGTTCGGGAAGGGCGGTGGCTGAGCGCGGTTGTCCTGATCTGTCATCGCCAGGGGAAACGCATGCATCGTCGTCAATTCATGGCCGGCTCCGCCGCCGTTTCGCTCGCTGGCGCCCTGCCCGCCTACGCCGCGACGCCAACGGGAACGGCGGACGCCGCGTTGAGGGCGATGCTCGATCGCTTCTTCTACGGCCGCCTGGACGATGCGCCCGAACAGGCGACACGCCTTGGCTTGGACACCGGTCCGCGCGCCGGGCTGAAGGCGAGGCTCACCGACGAGTCCGCCGCCGGACGAGCGCGGGATCTGGCCCGCGCCAAGGCCGAACTGGCCGAGCTGAGCCGGTTCGACACCGCCGGCCTGTCGCCCTCGGCCAAGCTCGATCATGAGGTGGTGACCTACCAGCTGACCCACGCCGTCGCCGGCGCGGAGCGCTTCACCTACGGCAGCAGCCTCGGCCGCTTCGCGCCCTATGTGCTCAGCCAGCTCACCGGGCCCTATCGCGACGTTCCCGATTTCCTCGAATCGCAGGTCCGGGTGCGCGACGCCGCCGAGGCCGACGCCTATCTCGCCCGCCTCGAGGCCTTTCCGAAAAGCATCGACGACAGCACCGAGCAGCAGCGCGGCGATGCGGCGCGCGGCGTTTTCGCGCCCGACTACATCCTCGACACCACGCTCAGGCAGCTCGCCAGCGCCATGGACAAACCGGCGGACCAGACGGTGATGGTCGCCACCTTCGCCGCCAAGCTGCAGGCGGCGAACCTGCCGGCCGACCGGGTCGCCCTGGCGACCGCGATCGTCCAGCAGAAGGTGTTCCCGGCCCTCGAACGCCAGCGCGCGCTGGTCACCGCATTGCGCGCCAAGGCCACGCACGACGCCGGCTGCTGGCGTCTGCCCGACGGCGCCGCCTATTACGCCGCCGCGGCCGAAGCCGCGACGACGGTGGCGATGAGCGGCGACGAGATCCACCGCCTCGGCCTGGCCCAGGTCGCCGAGATCAGCGCCCGGATCGACACCATCCTGAAGACGCAAGGCCTGTCGCAGGGAACGGTCGGCGAGCGACTGGTGGCGCTGAACGAGCGGCCCGACCAGCTCTATCCGAACACCGACCCCGGCCGCGAGGCGCTGCTGGCCCATCTCAATCGCCAGATCGTGGCGATGCAGGCGAGGCTTCCCGAAGCGTTCGCGACGCTGCCGAAGGCGCCGGTCGAGGTCCGCCGCGTTCCGCCCACCATCCAGGCCGGCGCGCCCGGCGGCTATTACCAAAACGCATCGCTCGATGGGTCGCGGCCGGCGATCTACTACATCAACCTGCGCGACACCTTCGATCGCCCGAAATTTGGCCTGGCCACCCTCACCCACCATGAAGCGGTGCCCGGGCACCATCTCCAGGTCAGCCTGGCGCTGGAAAGCACCGAAATCCCGCTGATCCGCCGACGCGGCTTCTTCAGCGGCTATTCCGAAGGCTGGGCGCTCTATTCCGAGCAACTGGCCGACGAGATGGGGATGTATGACGGCGATCCGCTGGGCCAGGTGGGCTATCTGCAGTCGCTGCTGTTTAGGGCGACGCGGCTGGTCGTCGACAGCGGCATGCACGCCAAGCGCTGGAGCCGGGAAAAGGCGACCGACTACCTGATCGCGACGACGGGCATAGCCCGCGGCCGCAGCCAGGGCGAGATCGACCGCTACACCGTCTGGCCGGGCCAGGCCTGCAGCTACAAGATCGGCCACACCGTCTGGACCCGCCTGCGCGACGAGGCGCGGACGCGGCCGGGGTTCGATCTGAAGGCCTTCCATGCGGTGCTGCTGCAAGGCGCGATGCCGCTGGCCGTGCTCGAACGCGTGGTTCGCCAGCGGTGGGGGCTTGCCTGAGGCCGTGAGCGGCGCCCTCTCGCCGCCTAGGTGTGAGCGGCCTCGGCATGGATTTCGCCGACCGACCAGGCCTTCACGAACGGATAGATCTGGTAGAGCGCCGAAAGTCCGAGGATCACATAGATGCCGCGGGCCATCATCGATCCTTCGCCGAACAGATAGGCGATGAGGTCGATTTCGGCCAAGCCGACCAGCCCGACGTCGAGGCCGGCGGCGATGGTCAAGATCAAGGTGACGAGGTTGAAGGTCTTCATGGCGCGTCTCCTGCCCCACTCCCTTTTTCGCCCGTCAGAATCAACCCGATAGGCGACCACCTGTTCCACCCGATGACGGGCTCGCGGCGGCGTCGAACCTCCCGTCTATCGGGCGATGTGGAACGGACGATCGGTCCGGGTGTTTTCGACTGAACGGCGATGGCTTGGCGTCGCCGGATCGTGACCGCACGCCCGCGGTTAAAAGCAGGCGGCGGCCTTCCTTGGGGAGGATCCATGCCCACCCACCAAACCCTTCGCGCCCTGTTGCTGGCCGGGTGCAGCTGTCTGGCCGTTCCGGCCTGGGCCCAGACGGCGCCGCAACCGCCCGCCGCCGGCGATGTTCCCGTCGTGCGCGCGCCCGGTGCGACCGCGCCCGCCGGCGAGAGCGATCAGCAGACCGTCAGCGAGGTCGTCGTCACGGGCATGACCTCGCGCAATCGACCGCTGATCACCGCCTCGGCGGACATCACCTTGGCCACCCGCGCCGATATCGAACGCAAGGCGCCGCGGTCGACCGCCGACCTGCTCGAACTGGTGCCGGGGATCTTCGTCGAGGGCACCGCCGGCGAGGTGTCGAACAACTATTCGGTGCGGGGCCTGCAGGGCGGCGGCCAGCGCTTCATCCAACTGACGGAGGACGGCCTGCCGATCATCTATCAGGGCGGCGGGGCGGACTTCTTCTTTTCCGAGGACGTCACGATCGACCGGCTCGAGGCGGTGAAGGGCGGCACCTCGGGCATCCTGACCGTCAACGGCGCGGGCGCGACGATCAACTTCATCTCCCGCAAGCCCAATTTCGACAAGCCCGAGGGGGTCGTGCGGGTCACGGGATACAATTACGGCCTCAAGCGCGGCGACTTCTATTATTCGGCGCCGATCGCCAACAACCTCGCCTTCAACATCGGCGGCTATGTTCAGAGCAGCCCCGGCGTGCGCAAGAACCCGTTCGACTATGAAGGCTATCGCCTGAAGGCGATGCTGGAATATCGCTTCGACGGCGGCGGCTATGTGCGCCTGACCGGCAAGGTCGGCGACCTCAAGGCCGCCTATTACGCCGATCAGCCCTATGCCTACAGCAACGGCAAGCCCAGCGGCGTTCCTGGGCTGGATACGCAGTTCGGCAATATCGGCGGCGACGCCTTCGCGCGGATCTCCGTGCCGGTCTCGACCTTCGTCGAAGGCGACGGCTTCCGCGACTTCCGGCTCAGCGAGGGCGTGCGGGTCAAGACCAAGCAGCTGCGCATCGATTTCGAAAGGCCGCTCAGCGACAGCGTCGAGGTCTTCGCCCGGGCGCGCTATCTGGACCTCAGCGACGATTTCAACGGCATCTTCCCGGGCTCGGGCACCGGCAATGCGGGCCTGACCAGCGCGGTGAACTATCTGACGCCCGGCGCCACCTCACCGATCAACAATCTGCTCACCGCGGGTCTCGCCGCCTATCCGGCCACCGTGCGCTTCGGCGCCAAGAACCTGCGCACCGGCGTGGTCATCCCATCGAACGCCTCCGCGACCCTGAACGCCCTGAACGGCAACGGCTTCCTCCAGGAGACGACGCTCAATCACGACTATCAGTCGGGCCACGATTTCGGCGCCAATATCGGGACGCGCTGGGAACACCAGGGCGATTGGTTCAAGAACTCGCTGACCACGGGCATCCAATATTACGATGTCAGCCGCAGCCAGAACCAGTCGGCGGTGGCGACGGCGGTCAACGATGTCCGCAACAACAGCGACCTCTATGACATCGTCTCGCTCGACGCGAACAACCAGGTCATCGGCGTCCTGAGCGACAACGGCCTGGTGTCCTACGGCGACTGGGGCGCGGGCGTTCGGCGGCGCACCGACAAGTCGCTGTCGCTCTACGCCAACGATGAACTGGCGATCGGCGACAAGATCCACATCGACGGCGGCGTCCGTTGGGAAAGCGACAAGGCCCGATATCTCGAGGGCAACGCCGCGGCGATCAATCAACCGGTGCAGCCGGGGGTGATCGGCGTCGTGCGCACCGTGGGCTCGACCTTCAACGGCGCCTACACCGAAACCCGCAGGACGCAGGACAAGCTCGCCTGGACGATCGGCGCCAGCTATCTGATCACGCCGCATCTGTCGGTCTATGGCCGCTACGCCAACGGCTTCCAGACCAACAACACCGATCCGATCACCAAGATCGTGCTCTACGAGGCCGGCGCGCGCTTCGAATACGGCCGCCTCCTCAGCGCCTCGGCGACGGTGTTCCGGACCAATTTCAACAACCAGTTCTACAACTTCATCGATCCGGCCGATCCCACCAAACAGACCAGCTTCCTGGCCGATCTGAAGACCACCGGCGTGGAAATCGACGCCCTCGTCCGGCCGGTCGAGTGGTTCTCGGTCAATGTCTCGGGCGTGATCCAGGATCCGACGCTCAACAATCTGACCCTGAACGGCGTGCCGCAGCCGACCTATGACGGCAACCGCCCGGAGCGAACGCCGGCCCGGCTGTTCACCATCACCCCGACCTTCAAGCTGCCGAACGGCCTGGGCGAGATCTATGGCCGCTACAAATACGTCGGCAAGATCTACGCGGACTCGGGCAATGGGGTGGCGCTGCCGTCCTACGGCGTGACCAGCGCCGGCGTCACCCTGAACGTGAGGGACAATCTTCAGCTCAACTTCAACGTCGACAACATCTTCGACGAGATCGGCCTAACCGAAGGCAATCCGCGCCAGGGCCAAACCCAGAATGCGTCTTCGGGCTATTTCTACGCCCGCGGCATCGTCGGCAGGACCTATGGCGGCTCGCTCACGCTCCGTTTCTAGGACGCGGGCCCGAGGGCGATCGCGCCAAGCGGTCCGCCGCCTTCGTCGCGCAGCTGGAGAGACCGGATGATCGAGGGTTTTCGACGGACCGCCGCCGGCGTCCTGCTCGCGCTGACCCTGGCGAGCCAAGCCTCGGCAGCGCCGGACCTGGCCTATCGGCTGACCGAGGGTCAGAACCTCAACGCCTTCGTCCGCGAAAACACGGTCGCCGCGCACCTGCTGCTGCGCAACGGGACCGACCCGCGCATCCTCGTCGCCTTCCCGGCCGGCAACAGCGGCGTGGGCCTTTGGTTCGAACGCACGGCCCGTCCGGCCACCTGGCGGCTGGACCGGCCGCCTCGGCCCGTCCGCCGCGGCGCGCTCAACGGCGTGATCGCCAGCGCCAGCCTCGACGCGCCGCGGCTGGCGGCCAAGCAGGCGGTGCTCTCGAACGTGCGCTATCTGCGGGACTATCAGGCGGTCGGCAGGTTTCCGGCGGAGGTCGCGGTCCAGCCCCGGATCGCCGGCGACACCCTCACCTGGCGTCGCGCGCGGCTGGACGGCGCGCCCGGCTATGAGCTGACGATCCGTGTCGTCGGCGGCCGCATCGACCAGGGCGTCATCGTCGCCGGGCCCGATGGACGGATCGCTCTGGAGATCACGGCGCTGACCGGCGACGCGCCGCTGACCCCGATCCCCGCCGCGCAACTGCTCAACGCCCGCGCGGCGGCGGATCCGGCGGCGCGCGACGCGCTCGCCTTCCTGAGCTACCGCGAGAAGTTCCTGGCGGGGTCCTGGCGCTTCAACACCTATTTCGGCCGCGACACCCTGATGTCGGTGCGGCTGCTGATGCCGGCCCTGCAGCCGGCGGCCGTCGAATCCGGACTGAATTCGGTGCTCGCGCGGCTGTCGGCCGGCGGCGAGGTCGCCCATGAGGAAGGGATCGGCGAATTCGCCCTCGTCCAGAACCGCAAGGCCGGGCGCGGCGGCGGCGCGGCGGAGCTCGACTACGGCATGATCGACGACGACTACATGCTCGGCGTCGTCGCGGCGGACTACCTGCTCGGCCTCGGACGCGCGCGGGCGCGGGCCTATCTCGCCCAGCCCCTGACCAGCGAGAGCCAGCCCGGAGCCCGCGATCCGGCCGGCGCCGCGCTGGCGCGCAATTTGCGGTTCGTGCTGGACCAGGGCCGCCCTTTCGCCGCCGCCCCGTCGGTCGGCACGCTGATCGCGATCAAGCCGGGCCGGACGACCGGCGAATGGCGCGACAGCAACGAGGGGCTTGGCCGCGGCGTCTATGCCTATGACGTCAACGCCGCCCTCGCCCCGGCGGCGATCGAGGCGGCCGACCGGCTATTCCGCGCCGGCCTGCTGGACCCCTATCTTTCGGCCGACGATCGCGCGCGCTTCGCCGACGCCGCCAAGATGGCGCGAGTCTGGCGCGCCAAGGCTCCGCCGCTGTTCCGGGTCGAACGGTCGGCCGCCCAGGCGGCGGCGGCGATCCGCGCCTATGCGTCGAGCCTCGGCGTCCCGGCCGCCCCCGCCTTGCGGGCCTTGGGCCAGCAAACGCTGGTGTTCCACGCCGTGTCGCTCGACGCCAACGGCGAGCCGGCGCCGATCATGAACTCCGACGAGGGCTTCGCGCTGCTGTTCGGCCGGCCTTCGGCGGCGGATCTCGACACCTTTGTCACCGCGATCATGCGCCCCTTTCCGGCCGGCCTGATGACCGACGTCGGCCTGGTGGTGGCCAACGCCGCGTTCGCCGATCGCGAGGTCCAGGCGCGCTTCACCCCGGCCGCCTATCACGGCGCGGTGGTGTGGTCCTGGCATCAGGCGCTGCTCGCCGCGGGCCTCGAGCGCCAGCTCGCCCGCTGCGACCTGCCCGCGCCGCTCCGCGCCAAGCTCGGCGCGGCCCAGACCGAGTTGTGGCGAGCGATCCGGGCGACGCGCACGGTTCAGAGTTCCGAGCTCTGGTCCTGGACCTTTCGCGACGGCCGCTACCAGATCGCGCCGTTCGGGGCGGGCAAGGCCGATGTCGACGAGTCGAACGCCGCGCAATTGTGGAGCACGGTCTATCTGGCGGTGCGGCCTCCGCCGCCGAACCGGCGAAAGGTCTCGCCGGAGACTTGCCTCGATCTCGCGCGCTGAACGATCCGCGGCGGCCTTAGTCCGACGCGGACGCCGAGCCGCCGATCAGCGCGGCGATGGCGTCGTCGTGGCGGGGCTGGGTCGCCGCCGCGCGCGCGATCACCGCCTCGATCTGCTCGAGCTGTCGAAGGTTGACGGCCGGATCCAGCGTGTCGGCCAGCGGGCTATGACCCTCGGCGCCCACCCCTTGGCCCTCGAGCACGGCGAGCCAACTGCCCTCGCGGAACAACTCGTCGGGCGTTAGCATCAATCGTCCGGCGCGCCGATATTGCTCTTCCTTGTCCCGCAAGGTGTCGGGCAAGGCCATGTGGCGCGTCTGCCGCCACAGCGGGGCGTCGTGCCCCTCGGTCGCGTGATAGTGCAGGATGAGGAAGTCCCTGACGCCGTCCATGTCGCGGCCAAACAGCGCGTTGAACTGCCGCGCCAGCCCCGGATCGCAATCGCGATCCGGAAACAGCGTGATCAGCTTGGCGATACCGCTCTGGATCAGGTGGATGCTGGTCGATTCCAGCGGCTCGAGAAAACCAGCCGAAAGGCCTATGGCCACGACGTTTTTTCGCCAGCACTCGCGTCGAAAGCCCGCCTTGAACCGCAAAAATCGCGGCTCGCCGAGCGCCTCGCCGTCGAGGGCCCCGAGCAGGGTCGCCGCCGCCTCGTCATCCGAGATGAAGGCGCTGGCGTAGACATAGCCGTTGCCGATCCGGTGCTGCAGCGGGATGCGCCATTGCCACCCGGCGGCGCGCAAGGTCGACCGGGTGTAGGGCGTCGTGACGGCCACCCGCGCGCAGGGCGCGGCGACGGCCCGGTCGCACGGCAGCCAGTGCGACCAGTCCCCGAAACCGGCCTCCATCGCGCCGTCGATCAGCAGGGCGCGAAAGCCCGAACAGTCGACGAAGAGCTCGCCTTCGATCCGCTCGCCGCGATCGGTGGTCAGCGCGCTCACGAAGCCGGTGTCGGGCGCGCGCACGACCGACTCCAGCTTGCCCTCGTGCCGCGTGACCCCCGCGGCCTCGGCCAGGCCGCGCAGGAACTGCGCATAGAGCGTCGCATCGAAGTGATAGGCGTAGCCCAGCGTCGACAGGATCGATCGCGGATCGTCCACAGGCTTGGCGAACCGGTTGGCGGCGGCCAACTGGGTCGCCAGCGAGAAGGCCGATAGCGGGCGGTCGAGCCCGTCCGAGCGCGCTTTCAGCCAGTGCTGGTGGAACGGCACGGCGCCCAGATCGACGCCGTGACGCCCGAACGGATGGAAAAAGCGGCTCCCGGGACGGGCCCAGTCGACGAACTCGATGCCCAGCTTGTAGGTGGCCTTGGTCGCGCGGACGAACTCAGCTTCGTCGAGACCGATCAAGGCGTTGAACCAGTGGATCGTCGGGATCGTCGCCTCGCCGACGCCCACCGTGCCGATGGCCTCGGATTCGAGAAGATCGATCTTCAATTGCGGGAAGGTCTTGGCCAGCGCGGCCGCTGTCATCCAGCCGGCCGTGCCGCCGCCCAGGATCACCAAACGCTCGATACGCTTCATGCCGCGTCCCTCTCCGGGAAGACGCGGAACCCTAACGCCTCGACGGCGGGCGGATCAATTCGAGGGGCGCTTGGCCTCCGGCGTCTGGCGCGCCTTCGCGTCAATCCAAGGCCGCGGCTGACTGAGAATTTTCCCCGGAAAGCGCGGGTCTTCGATCGCCCGGGCTTGCCTTAGGTGATGGCCTTCTGGAAGGCGCCCCGGCCGCCCAGCGCGAAGGCGACACCGAGCGCCGAGACGCACAGCGTCGCCGCGGTCAGGGCCTTGCCGATCCCCGCGCCCGCGCCAAACACGGTGTCGCTGACGAACCCGACCAGGGTGGGTCCAAGCCCCACCGCGACCAGGGTCATGACGCACATATAGATCGCCGTCACCGCGCCGCGGTGGCGGGTGGGGGTCAGGTATTGGATGCCCGCCAGGCAGGGGCCGGCGGTGGACGACAGGAAGAAGGTCACCA